>NZ_QPND01000050.1:0-5939 GCF_003344565.1 Saliphagus sp. LR7
GAGCCGACGTTCAACATCCTGTGAGGAGGCTTCGTTGGACACACTCGTTGCCTCCTCAATCCGTCCGAAAAGTAGCTCCGATAAGCCGCCGCTGTCATGCGGTTCTTCTCTTAGCTAAAGACGGATGCGCTCAAAGGTTACGCCAATCACTCGGGCTTGGAGCAGGCCGCTCGCACCTACGGATTCCTTCGGTCGTTGAACCTTGCCGGAGCACCCGTTCATGGGCTTATCGATTGCTTCGTCGTCGGTGTTCTTCGCCACGCTGAGTAAGAGCGGATCCCACTATCAAACTAAATTCAACGCAATACTAAATAATAAACTAAATTTAATATAAATTAATAGAATAATATTGGTAAAAATAATATTCTATTATTATTTCCATAGGGATTTAATACGCTACAGAAAGACCTCCAAATTGGGCACAGGATCTACTGGAAAGTGGATGACAATCAAAACTACACCAATTCTATTTAATAATAAACAATGATGTATAAGGAGAAGAAACAACGACGAAAACACCAAGAAGTATAAGGACCAATGGCTGAGCATTTACCGCCGAGGACGTCGATCAAACGCTGGCTGGTGACGACCAACCACAAGGACGTCGGGATCCTCTATCTCGTGACGGCGCTTTTCTTCCTGATCTTCGGGGGCGTCCTCGCCTTGCTCTTCCGGGTCCAGCTTTGGGTTCCGGGCGGGACCATCCTCTCGGGCAGCGCCTTCAATCAGGCGGTCTCCATCCACGGCTTAGTGATGGTATTCTGGTTCCTTTCGCCGGTCGCGACGGGTTTTGCGAACTACCTTGTCCCGCTCCAGATCGGCGCGAAGGACCTCGCCTTCCCTCGATTGAACGCCTTGAGCTACTGGTTCTACCTCTTCTCAGGGATCTTGCTCGCTATCTCCTTTTTCCAGGGAGGGACGTTCGAGGGAGGCTGGACGATGTATGCTCCGCTCAACGTCCCGATGTACACGCCCGCGGTTCAAGCAACCACGGGTGGAACCGCTGCGATTGTCGCGCTGACCCTGTTCGTCGTCTCGATCACCGTCGGGACAGTCAACTTCTTGACGACGATCCACCGCTCCCGGGCGGAGGGACTGGGTCTCTGGAACATCCCCCTGTTCACCTGGTCGTGGCTGCTTACGGTCTGGATGATGCTTATTGCGTTCGCAGCGCTGCTCGCAGCGCTGCTCTTGCTCGTAACTGACAAGATCCTGCTGACCCAGTACTTCGTGACTGACCAGGGCTCGAGCCTCTTGTGGGCACACCTGTTCTGGTTCTTCGGTCATCCGGAGGTGTACATCGTCTTCTTCCCCGCGTTGGGGATCATGTTCGAGACGTTCCAGACGTTCACCGGCCGACGAGTCGTCGGCCGGAAGTGGGTTATCATTGCGATGGTATTGGTCGCCGTCCAGTCGTTCCTGGTCTGGATGCATCACATGTTCTTGACGACGATCAACCTCGAGATCAAGACGTTGTTCATGGCGACGACGATCGGGATCTCGCTGCCGTTCGACCTGATGGTCTTCTCGCTGATCTACACGATGGTCAAGGGCCGCGTCCGCTTTACCACCCCGTTCCTCTTCAGCCTGGGCGCGCTCGTCCTCTTCATCCTCGGGGGCATTACGGGCGTGTTCCTCGGCGCAGTCGTGCTCGACTACGAGTTCAGGGGCACCTACTGGGTCGTCGCCCACTTCCACTACGTGATGGTCTCGGGGGTGACGGCGCTGATTGGCGGCTTCTACTACTGGTGGCCGAAGATGACTGGGAAAATGTATTCGGAAATGTTAGGAAAAATTAACTTTTCGATCTACTTCATCGGGTTCAACCTGCTGTACTTTCCGATGTTCCTCGCCTGGGAAACCCCTCGTCGGGTGTTTCACTACGCCGAGGGCATGCAGATCTACCATCAGATGGCGACCATCGGCGCATTTGTCCTTGGGAGTTCGTTCTTGATAATGTTCTACACGTTCGGGAAGAGCCTGATCTCTGGGCCCGACGCCCCGGACAATCCCTGGGAGTTCTCTCGGACGGCAGAGTGGGCGATTCCCTCGCCCCCACCCCTGGAGAACTGGCCCGGGCGTCCCTCCTATGCTAGCGGCCGCCTCGAGTTTGTCGACGACACACCAGCGACTGACGGTGGTGGGACTGCCGACGTCGCGATCCCTCTCGAGCGCGACCCCATCCACAGCTATGCAACCGCCGACGAGGAACACGTAGACCACGCGAGTATCTGGCCATTCGGCATCGGTCTCGGAATCTTTGTTACCCTTCTTGGGGCCTCCGGAATGACCGGGACAGTCGCGGCGTTGGTTGAGTCACTCGACCCCGAGTACGCCGAGAGCTCGGGTCTCACGGCCAACGTGAGCTATCTCTACTCGGGGATCACCGTCGTCGGCCTGGTGACCCTAGCGTACACGCTCTTCGAGTTCGGCCGCGAGCGCTTTACTGCGCCGACGATGGCGATCGCCGAGCGGTGGCCCTTCGAGAACGTCGGTAACACGAAGCTCGGCGTCTGGTTCTTCTTGGCATCGGACGTCATCGTCTTCGGTGGGTTCATCGGCGCGTACCTCTTCATGCGAATCTACGCGGGCTGGGGCAGCTGGGATCCGGTCCCGCCGTTTACCGAACTCGGTCTCCTCAACACCTATATCCTTCTCACGTCGAGTTTCACGGTCATCCTCGCGCTTGTGATGGCTGAACGGAAGAACAAGACTGGTCTGTTGGCCACGCTTGGAACGACCGTCCTGCTGGGACTGGCGTTCATGGGCGTGAAGGCCTACGAGTGGAGCTACGAATTCAGTCACGGCATCTTCTGGTTTACCGACCTTCAGTACTCGATGTACTTCGTCACGACCGGTCTCCACGGAATTCACATCCTGTTTGGATTATTCATCGCCGGCTTCATGATCTACCGCGTGATCACGATCGACGCCTATCTCGAGGACCCCCGTCCGGTCGAGTTCTTTGGAATTTACTGGCACTTCGTCGACATCGTCTGGGTCTTCCTCTTCCCGCTTTTTTATCTTGTTTAATCATTTCAAAATTTCATCAATAATATTACCAACATTCATGTGGTATTTTGAACTATATTCTGAATCTTATGTCCCTCAACTGCGATGATAGAGAGGTAATTCAAGATGCTGGTTGCGGAGACCAGCGAGATCGCCCAGTCCGACGTCGGAGAATACAATAGGTCCCTATCTCTACGAACAAATAGGAAGCAGACAATCAAAACAGCACCCAGTGTCGGCGCCAAGTAACCGATTTACGCGACAGCCCTGGACAAAAGGATTTTTTATGTTTCTGTCATCCGAGCCGACGAGATCGTTGGTCTAACGACTCGTTGCCTACCCGTTCCCATCGGGAGCGGAAGAGCATCGCAGAACAGCAGTACACCATCGTCCCTCTAGTCCAAAACCGGAGTCTTGGAGAGGGGTGGGCATTTCGATCTCTGAAAACCGGATACATGATAACCTACGGAATTCGTGACACAGGTAGGCGACATCATCGGGCTCAACATCAGATCCTGTTGGTCGATTCCGACGGACAAATGATCGACTCAGTCAATTCTCAAAGCCCCATCGCAACCACGCTGTTGCTACTGTTCCGGGTGGGCCGGCAGGTACTTCCGGAGGCCGTCCTGGATGTGATCGTAGGCCCGTTCGGCGCGCTCCCGATCCTCGTCGGTGAGTTCAACGAGGGGCTCCCGGACGGGACCGCCGTATCGGCCGGCACACTCGAGACCGGATTTGAGCACAGGGACGCTGTTGGCACTGGGGTAGACGTTATCCGCGCCCGGTTCGCTCCGGAGGTTCATGAACGGCTGGGCGAGATCGCGGAGGTCGCGGGCCCGTTCGATGTCCCCCGCCTCGAGGGCGTCGAAGATCGCCAGTCCCAGGCGGGGCTCGACGTTGGTCGCGCCCGCGGTAAAGCCCTCGGCGCCCTCCAAGTAGTAGGCGGGTGCAAGCGGTTCGGCCATCCCACAGATCCAGACGACATCGCTCTCAACTGTCGCGACGCATTCGGCGAACAGCTCGATGTCGGGGATCGCCCACTTGATCCCGGCGACGTTCTCGTGGTCGGCGATCGCCTCTACGAGCCCGACCGTGACCTCGAACCCCCGGAGATAGGGGACGATGCCGACGTCAATGGCGTCGGCGATTCGGCCGTAGTAGTCGGCGACGCCGTGCTCGTGTTTGAACGTATGGTGGGGCGGCATCACCATGATCGCGTCCGCGCCGTTTTCTTCGTGGGTCCGCGCGAGGTCGATCACGGTCTTCGTGCTCCCGCCGACACCCGCGAGGACGGTCGCGTCCGCGGGAAGCGTCTCGCAGGGAACGCGGACGACATCGATCCGCTCCCTGCGGGACAGCGAGTGGTACTCGCTGACGTTAGCACCCGCCAGAAAGAGCCGGATGCCCTCGTCGTAGAGCCAGTCGGTCGTCGCCGACAGCTCCGCTAACAGTATCTCGTCCGTATCTGCGTCGTCGAACGGGGTTAACAATCCCACAGCGGCGTCTTTCAGATTGGATGTGACTTCGGCAGACGACACGTATTGAATTTGACCTAGCGTGATAATAAGCGTTGATGTTCCCAGACTACCTATGAGGGCACTTTCACTACCGTTTTCGGCGTAGGATCGCAGTAGGAGGCAGTGCCGGATAGCTTAATAGTCCGAGATAACCGAACCATTATATTGATTCAGCCGGTACAGGGAGCTATGACAAAGCAGACAGCGAAAACCACAGAACGGTCACTAGACGTAATCGATACGATTCAAACATTAGGTGGGGCAACGCTCGATGAACTCACTGCGGAGTTAGAGATAGCGAGAAGTACGGTTCACCTCCACCTCAAGACCCTTCTTGAAGAAGGGTATCTCACGAAGGAGGGTACGGTATATCACATCGGATTACGATTCCTCAATCACGGGGAATATGCACGCTCACGCAAGAAGGCATACACGCTGGCGAAGCAGACCGTAACAGACCTTTCTGATCGAACCGACGAAGAGGTCGAATTCGTTGTTGAGAACGATAATCGCGGCATTCTCGTCCATGAATCCTTCCATCCGGATAGCCACTTTCCAACTAAGGAACGGCATATCTCTACCACGCCTAGTTCAGCTGGAATCTACTATTATCTCCACAGCGTTGCAACTGGCAAAGCAATTCTCGCCGAATTTCCTGATGAGCGTGTCGAGGTGGTACTGGATGACTGGGGACTTCCCAAACAGACAGCACACACCATCACGGATCAGAACGAGTTCTTCCAAGAACTGGAAGTGATTCGTGACCGAGGCGTTGCATTCGCCGACGAAGAGTATGTTGACGGCCTTAGAGAAGTTGGGCGACGTGTGACCGGTCCTGATGGGAGCGTTCTCGGTGCGATCGCCATCATCGGTCCGAAGTATCGATTCACGAACAAACGGTATACCAGCGAACTGCCGGAAATTTTGAGAGAGTACGTCAACGACCTCGAGACCGAAATCAGTGATTCATACTTAGATGATTATCGCTAGATATTCGGATTGCTCACCTACTTCATCACCTTGTCCAGGTATATTGTATCATTATTACGTATCCTCTGTTTTCGGAGTGAGAGTATAAATATCCATTACATCCGTATGAGTGTAATTTTGAGTACAACTGTGAAATAGCACGGCGCGATATTAATAGTGTCCGGTAAATATGGACTATTATACATGGATAGAGTATACCGTTCTAGAAGACCCGATAACCGTTATCAACTGGATTAACAACAGCTGTCGGTGAAGGGCCGACTATAACGGGATGTTTCCTATTACGACTTCGCTCATCTCGATAGATCGTAACACCAATTCCGCTGGCGGATCACATACCGACCAACGATGGACGAGGAGTCTGCCCGGGTCTTCCTTCCACCACGTGATCGATGTTTCGAACGTCTCCGTCTCGCC
>NZ_QPND01000051.1:0-4898 GCF_003344565.1 Saliphagus sp. LR7
GAGCTCGTCTCCAAGGCTGTTGACGACAAAATTAAGCAGGTGCTCTTCCTCTACCTCGTTGTCTGCTTGGGTTTGTTGCACGCACTCTCCAAGCAGACACTTACTCTAACCCGATGTGATCGACTGATACTGGTTCGAACTCTACCCAATACATTCTTACCCTGTAATAAACATTAGATGAAAGCCGCATATCGATCCAATCTGATGCTCTGGTTGTTGTCGATCAATGTCCATTTGACACCCGGAGTCATTATTTAGTTAAAAAAAATTATCTAATGTCGATTTACGGTAAGCTTATCTCATGATAACGGCACCAGGTACAAACTACCAGGACGATGTCTCAAAGTAGAGGAAATATCGGTAATTTGCTGATCAATGCTCCTCAAATAGACAGTACCAATTTACCTCAATACCCGTTTGTTAGGGTTTCGAACGATGGATTGTGTACGCTACTCGTCTACGAGCAGAAAGAAATGATCCATCATATCGAAGAACTCGTTACCGATGACGGCGTCCACCTCAATCAGATGGAGTACCTTTGGTCACTACTCAACCCCTGGCTAGCAAGGATTTGGGAACTCTCGACGCAGGATTTGAACAGTCCATCCGAACCTACCAATTCGTACGGACATTAAACCTCATCGGGACGCCACTCCAAGGTCGCATTGACTGCTTCATCCGCAACATGTTTCAATAGAGTCGATAAGGACTGGGGCTTTTTCCTTGTGATATATCCCGAAGTTTACTTCTCTCCGGCAACCGAAGAAGATACATGGGCTACCGAATCGATAAAATTGATGAACGCGTTATTTATCGACTGACTGAAAACGCTCGGTACACCTCTGCCCCCGATATTGCTGATGAGTTCGACGTGACAGATGCCACGATCCGCAATCGGATCAACCGGCTAGAGAACAATGGCATCATCAGAGGCTACCATGCTGCTATCGACTATGAACAAACCGGCGACCATCTCATTGATTTGTTTATATGTACAACAAATACGGCTGATCGACGAAAACTCGCAAAGCAGGCGCTGCAGATTCCAGGTGTCGTGAACGTACGCGAAGTGTTGACGGGCCGCGGCGATTTGCACATCAAAGCTGTCGGAACCGACACTGACGATTTGGCGCGCATCGCACAGGAGTTATCGAACCTCGGGATGGAAATCGAACATGAAGAACTTCTTCATCACGAGCATCACGTCCCCTATCAGCCGTTCGGGCCAGAGGAGACACCATCAACGTCAGCCCTCACCGACTTTCTTAGCTTACGCGGTGGCGCCGAAGTCGTTGAACTCACGGTCTCCCACGATGCTCCGATTACTGAGTATACACTTGCCGAAGCGAATGATCACGGCCTGCTCAACGAGGAGGATAATATATTGATGACGGAACGTGACGGAGATGTGATTACTCCCCGCGGCCCAACACAGCTACAACCCGGGGACGTGGTCCGGGTCTTCTCGTCTGGTGGCGTCTCTCCTGACACGATAGAAGCGTTTTCCTCCAAAGAATACGACCAGGGGCAAGAGCACGTAGATACACACAATTCGCAGTAAACTACTCCACCCTACTCGCTCTCGGTCTTGCGACCCTCGGTCACTCATTGCGGGATTTCCTAAACTAACACATCGTGATGTCGAACAGTGACAGATCTCGCTCAAGATCCGTCTCTTCATCATAACCACGGAACTCACCCCAATCGCTCAGGCCCCATCATCTTGCCCGTCCGATATATCGTCCGTGTTTGAATTAGTCCGCTGTCTGAACGCTCCTTTCCGTACTCGCCGACACAATCTTCTCGGTCACCTACTTGCCGTGTATAACGGTGATCATGAGCCCAAGCCAGGCAAGCAACGTCAAGACGATTCCAGCGGTGAGCGAAACCATATATCATCACCGTTGAACCAGTATCCACAAATCTCTGACTTTCCCCCCAAATCGGCAGCTGATCGGTCAATGTAACTCGAAAACTGTAAAACAGTCATAAGAACTGAAAAGATTCCAGGTCATGTGATAACAAAGAATATCGGTATAGGCGTCCGACCAGGTACTTAGCATATTTGATCGGGATTTGACTTGAATGGTGGAAGAGAACTAGTGTACCCAATTCAGTTTGTGAGGAGAAATTAAACCCCGGTATTTATTCTCTCCCCTAACTTATTGGCGCGTATGAGCATCGGCAGTCCGCAGCACACTGACAAATCAGAGATTACCTCTGATATGGAGGATCCTGGCTCAGATCCGGCGGTGCTAGTCCCGGTGTTCGACGCGCTCCCACCACGGAGTGTACTCGACACTGCAGTTGGGCTCGCGGAGGCAACCTCGATGGAGGTACTGCTTATGAAAACTGTGAAAGTCGCGGACCAAACACCACTCGAACTGACCGATGCACTACTCAAGGAGCATCGAGAGCAACTTGCCAACGCGCTTGCCGCGGTGCCCGAGACGGAATCAGCAGTAGACGGGGTCACCCGCATCGGCCATACATACGAGGCCATTCTCGTCACCGGAGCCAACGATCATATCATTCCGACACTCGTTATGGAAGAATTAGAATTCAGCGGCCGATTGTCGTACTGGCCCTTCCGTGCTCCGCTTGCTGAACGGGTTGGCGTGTACACCAATTGTGACATCGTAGTGGGCAATCAAGCATCGGATTACGGTGACGTAGCCTCAATCTTAGTTCCGGTCGCCGGTGGACCGCACTCTGGTCGGGCCGTCGATGTCGCCTGCGTTCTTGCCGCATATCACGACGCGTGGATCGAATTTCTACATGTCATTGAAACAGATGCGTCGAACGATCAGCGTGAAGAGGCACACCAGTATCTGGAGACAGCCGTTGATCGAGTAGACGGAAACGAGAATTATGATACGTGGCTTCTTGAAGCGGATGATGTTGCTACCGAGATTATTGAACAATCAATATATTACGACATGACGATAATCGGAGCACCCACGAAGGGACGGCTCAAGCAGTTCGTCTTCGGGTCGACAACTGCCGATATTCAGGCCGAAGCAGACTGTACTGTCATGACAGTCCGTCGCCACACCAATCAATCATGGATGCAAAAATGGTTAGTAGGATAATATGAAGTGGCTTTCTTCGCAACCGGTTCAGAATATGGTTGCTGTATGGGAAACACACTTCAGAAATGGGATGTGCCAGTTTCTGATTAGTGGTGTTCTCGGCGGGACGATGGCTGGAATGAGCCTGGCTGTCAGCATGTATTTTGTGGATAGAACAGTCGGACTGCCGGTTATAAAAGTTGGATTTGGTGTCGCCGCCGGATTAGCGATCGCCAGGGTTGTCAGCGTACACGAGATCAGCGCGATAGAATCATTCGATGAGACCATTGATAATAATCCTGCTGAACAATGGATCGAAAACGATGATATAAGATACTCTCAAATGATTGCAGGACTGAGTCCGGTGCTCGGAATAGGGATAACACTGTTGCCCTTTGTCTTGCAGGACGTTCTCCTTTCCGACATGTTGGCTACAGTGAGTGCCGTCTTGGTCGGTGAATCTCTCCTCTGTGGCTTCGGCATGTGGGTCGGACTAGTCACTCATCAAAAATGGTATATTTCTGGTCCACGAATTGCAATTTTCGGACTTGTTACCGTCGGAATCACTGTCCTCATTCCTTAATCCTATCCTGAATGATCGGTGAGTGAACGCCGATCGTTTCTAAATAATAAAGTTTATGTCATAGATAGATATTCAAATGTGTATGCTAAAAATGCGACGGTAATGTAGAAGTCTTCACACTCGATTTCAGCTTTTATCTACGATAAATGACTAATCAACGAGCAGTAAATTAGACTGTGCTGGCGTTTCGTCTGGTTGATCTACCATTTGTGGAACCTTCCATCCCTCTGTGAGGTGGATCAACACCACCACGCGGTTGGTTACGAACTTGTGGTGGTCTGACCTGGACAGTACAAGCACCGCTCGCACTCGAGATACGAGTCGTCCTCGCCGTTGAATCGACCTGCTAACAATGCCGCCTCGCAGCGAGGACACGGATCGCCGTGTGCGTACTCCTCACTGGTTGGCGGATCCGGGGTCGTTGCGGCTAGCGCGAGGACGCGTGTTCTCGCGTTCGCCCGTGAAGGTTTGTGGTCAGCCATCGAAGAGGAACTGCGCGCTGGCGTCCTCGCCTGTGACCGTCTGTTGATCATCGGCCGTATCCGCGAACAGTGATGACTGGTCAGTGTCGTCGGCCTCTGACTGGCGCACTTCGACGCGGTCGTCGATACCGAACTGGCTGGCGGCGGGGCGATCGAGACACGTCTCTTGGTCGCGATGGCTGACGTCGGCGCCGAAATCCTCAAGGGAGGTCTCGACGCTTTCGTCGGACAGTTCGAGCTCACCATCGTTGGTGAACGCGGCTTGGTGCTGGATCGTGATCTCTGGTCGATCGCTCATCTGTCAACCCTCTACCCCTCTTGAGGGAGTGAACGACACCACCGGGCGGTGCCGGTTGCTAGGGCCTTGTGCAACATCGTTGCCGGTTCTCGCCCGCTGTTGCACAAGGCAACGAAACCCAGCCGACTTGCTATAATCGTCGGGATAGGCTGTGGGATCACTCACGACTCGTCTTCTTCACGCAGTTCTTCGGCACGCCGGGCAAGCATTTCGAGGATTGGAACGCGTTGCTCGTGTTGGTTTTCGTAGGCGACACACTCCTGGAGCGTCTCGAGATCGTGGATCATGACGATGCACGCGTCCAAGAGGCGTGGATTTGCTGTCCCAAGCCGTTGTGTTGGTGTCAGTCCTGACCGGCTGTTCTCCTCTCGGCTCGGAGTTCGATCGGCGTCGTCGCCCATAATTGATCTCACTTCACCCCTCCCGGGGTAACGAACAACTCCAGGGAACGGTACACTCTGTCT
>NZ_QPND01000052.1:0-4415 GCF_003344565.1 Saliphagus sp. LR7
TGAGTGGAACGAGTAGTTCGCGCGGTCGCGGTAGTGATGACTGGTTTGATCGCGCTGGAAGCCACTCGCGTCAATGGCCGCTTCACCACTCCAGCCCGCCTGCTCCGCCGAAGCGCGGAGCAGGCGGCGGAGTTCACGCATCCGATACTCTTGTTCCCACCGGCAGAGCGAACTGTAGTGCGGTGCCTCATCGAGGTCAAACACAGCGAGGACGCCGGGCATCTCGTCAAGATAGTCTTCAGTATCGCGAAGGCTCTTCTCGAGTTCGATACGGAACAGAATTAACGCGATCTGTGCCCACTCAGCGTACCCGTCCGCGCCCTCCGGCGCGGCGGGTACGTCTGGATCATCAACGTGCTGTTTGGCAAGGTCTCGACACATCCGCGCCAGCCGTCTGAGCGATACCATATCGCCAGACGGCGTCCAAATCCTGGTGAGCTTGACGAAATCTTGCCGTGAGAGCGTCTGAAGCTGCCGTCAATCGGCAGCAAAACAAGGCAGTTCAACAAGTAATTCCAGGTGTACGCCATGATTGGCCCGTCGCATCTACAATCTAGTGTTAATGTGCGGATCAACAGTATGGAAATCGATGTGTATTCTATATAATAGAATGGTGGGATCGATTATCAGTCGACAATTGACAACGATATTGTAGCAATAATCCTTAACGAACTCGCTGTCTATTCATGCTGACCGGTTCCACACAACAGTATATCCGAGTAGGATACCCAGTATCTTCCCAACCGTAGACTGCATAGTTGGCTTTCGTCCTGCACCTCACCCCCGTTGTGTTACCGAACTGGTTGAATAACCAGAGTTGATGTGGGGTGGTACTCAGCCTTGTACGTTAGCCTCGACTGTTGAGTGATCCAAAAGGTATTGATCTCGTGCATGATGTCATCGACGTCGCGATCATCACTGTCTCAAACCCGAGAGTAGGTTTTAGACACCTTTTTCAGGGGGTGGTCCAAGTTCGCTCGAAGTAACCCTTGCCACCGTCTATGTCACGCTCTTACATCAATGTGCAAGACTGAGTAGGGTAGGTGAGTACCGCTGAATGATTCTATTGCCATTACAATAATACGTATGTAATAGATTCGTTCAACCAACGGTCGGTCACGTACAATAGTGGGATGTGGTCGTTACTGTTTTCTGTATAATAGAATCAATCTCGCAACTGAGGACGAATGTGGCGAATAATACGCCAAATTATACTCACATGTATGATATAAAAGGGATAGTCTTTTGAACGTTGGGGTCGATCATTACGACGATAATGACACTCTTGTTGAAAGACGCACGTATCGTCGATGGAACCGGTGCACCGTGGTATCGGGGAGCAGTGAGCGTTGTCGATGGACAAGTAGAGAACGTCGTTCGCGGGGCGGATCGCAACTCGTCTGTTACGGACGTTTACGACCTCAACGGGGCGGTACTGTGTCCTGGATTTATCGACCTGCACTCTCACGCTGATTTAGAGGTGTTACGTGATCCGTCGCTTGAACCAAAGATACGACAGGGAGTAACGACAGAAATCGTCGGGCAGGACGGCTTCTCTTACAGTCCAATGCACGCCGCGGACGGGCCAAAAGAGTTGGAACTGTACCTCCGGGGGCTGTCCGGCCGCTTCAATCGAGACTGGCCGGGAATGGAAATCGACGAATATCTTGAAGCCATCGAATCAGCCGATCCTGCTCCGAACGTCGCCACATTAGTCGGACACGGTACTGTACGATACAACGTGATGGGTTGGGAACCGCGTACAGCGACTGAATCGGAACTACGAGAGATGAGCGATCTCGTCGCAGAGAGTCTAAAACGAGGCGCCGTTGGATTTTCAACTGGTCTCGAATACTCGCCACATCGACACGCGACGACCCGCGAGGTTCAGACGCTTGCGGCGGAGCTTTCCCCCCATGGTCTCCCGTTTGTTGCTCATATCCGGAGCTATAGTGATCATATGTGGGATGCTCTGGACGAATTCATCGATATCGGGGCAGAAGAGGGAGTTCCAGTTCACTTATCGCATTTTAAACTCGGTGCTACGAAGCGAGGAAAGTCCGATAAAGCACTCCATCTCGTCACTGCAGCACGGGAACGCGGGGTGGATTTTACTGCCGATCTATATCCATATGTGCCCGGCAGTTCGATGCTGCTAGCTCTCGTCCCGACTTGGGCACATGCTGAAGGGCCGGAACGCTTGCTCGAGCATCTAGAAGACGATGACGCTCGTAAGCAGATGAAACGCGAGCTGGCTGAGGACGGAGGAAGCTGGGACATCGACTGGGATCAAGTGCGCATCAGCAACGTGGGATCAACGTCTAATGAGTACGTTCTTGGCAGGACGCTACACGAGATTGCCGCGGAACAACAGAAAGATCCCATAGATACCATGTGCGATCTCCTCGTCGAAGATGATCTCGAAGTTACAGTGGTACTCGGCTCCATCAACGGTTCGGACAAAGATATTTGTCGCGTACTCTCCAGTGAGTTGGTCGGAATCGGGACAGACGGTATC
Organism: Saliphagus sp. LR7; assembly: GCF_003344565.1. Taxonomy (NCBI): domain Archaea; kingdom Methanobacteriati; phylum Methanobacteriota; class Halobacteria; order Halobacteriales; family Natrialbaceae; genus Saliphagus; species Saliphagus sp. LR7. The sequence goes on from NZ_QPND01000052.1 coordinate 2,519, forward strand.
TTCGGTGATCGACCGCATCCTCGGGTAAACGGAACCTATCCGAGAATCCTCGGAGAATACGTTCGTGAACGGTCACTATTCAGTCTTGAGGAAGCTATACGCAAAATGACGTCGCTTCCCGCTCGGATCATGGGATTCGAGCGAAAAGGATTGATTCGGCCAGGAATGGACGCTGATATTGTGGTGTTTCAACCGAATCAGGTTGGAAGCGACGCCACAGTCAACCAGCCGAATCGGTTCCCGGACGGGATCGAACACGTCCTCGTCGACGGTCAGTTCGTCGTTCGCGACGGCGAAATAACCGAAAACAGACCTGGAAAGGCACTCTCAAGCGGATCATTCTAACGCAGTCGGTTTAGAACGACCACTAGATCCGTCCTTGGCGAAGAGAGATCCAAATTTAGTTTAGCGGGTTACACCAGATAATAAAAGCTTGGAGCCAGGTTTCGATCCTTGCTGGATCGACCTGGGTTTTGTGGAGCGAGAGCGGACATCGCGACGACTGATGACGCTCAGTATTCGACTCCATCTTGTTGTACTATCGTTTTCGAATACGGTTCTGGAATTCTAGAAGTTCGATATCGAACGGTCTCGGAAAGCCGTCCAGGATTGAGTACAGAAAGCCGGGTTACAGCCGGCCAGCAATGAGAGCCCGATCACGACGCACTCGACGAGATGGTGATCCGAATCAACAGTCAGCGGTTTTGGCTGTACGCTATTCTCGATCCTGAAACAAACGAATTCTCCTCTGTACGGCTGTTTACAATGACGACTACTGCACTCATTCAGCAATTTCTGCCTGAGATTCGTGAGAAACACAACGTCTCCGATACCGTGTTCCTCGTCGATCAACCCCAGCATCTCGCAGCGGCATTGCCCCAAACAGGACTCCGATTTTAACCCAAATGCCACGGAAATCGGTACGCTGTTGAACATATTTTTTTTAGATATAATAAATAGAATATCCTCATTCAATTATGGTTTCAACCATGCCGATCCAGCAACGGCCAATACGTGGCTTCAAACCTTCGCCATCTGGCGGAACTCGCTATACTACACACGATATTGTGAGTGTGCACAGTTCTAACTTTACTCTGCCGTAATGGAATTGTGGGGTAGTGGAATATTGTCGTCGTGATTCTAATAGCTCCGGAAACGGTGGAGGGTTAGGTACCCATAGGAAGTCTGTTATTAATAAGTTCCCACGGATAGAATCCAAATTTGTTGACGTCTTTCCAAGAATTGATCCACCTGGTATCATTACCAGCGTCGCATCCAGACCGTCGGGTACGCAATCCGTAAATGGGATTCTCTGGCTCCAACGACTGAGCCTGCGGAGGCCAGGAGGTAGCGGATGTCTGTTCCGCACCTTCGAGGCGATCCGAACGCGAACCTGTATGCCCAACTGAAGCAGGATGTCCTCAATCGTGTTCCTCATATCGCGGCAGTCGAGTACGTTCCAGACGATATTTGAGGTGGTGCGTTGCGCAGACCCCTCACTAAGCATGTCTACGAGCGTTACTCCCAGTCGCCTAAACGCACCCTTCATTTACTCAATTAGTTCAATTATACAATCTCACAAAATTCCCAACATTAAATAAACAACCAGTCACATATCCAATCATTTTTCTGAATGTCAATGGTAATGGATTATAGAAATATTACGAATGTACGATTGTAAAGGCATCCGGTGGATTCAGTCATTCCTCCGAAAAATTTGTGGCTAAGCCATCGAAGGGATCTTGATATTCTATCTTCATTAGTCGATAGTCGGTAGTTCCCATCGCTCCTGGTTTCTGACTCGATTTCTGGAGAAAAATGACCGAGATCAGCGTAATGGATTCAGTGAGTCGAACAAAGACGGCGGTCTCACGTCAGTGAGAGCGCCGTCACCCGA
>NZ_QPND01000053.1:0-4301 GCF_003344565.1 Saliphagus sp. LR7
GCCGCCGACAGCGACTATCCAGTGCTGATCACCGTCTTCGCCACTCCTCCGACACTATCCGAGCACGGATCAGACCGGTTCAGCATGTTCTCGATGCATTCGTGCGGTCACTCGTGTGATCGACTGAGTTTTTCTCGGCGTACCCTTGGCGGACGCCAAGTTCCCGGGCGAGGATCCGAAGCCGATCCTGACTGATCATCGCAATCAGGACTCCGCCGGCTCCAGCGTCGCTGGCTCGACGTTGATCCGGAGGCGATACGTACTGTCGGTCGATCCGGTGTCGGGCCGCGTCGGGTCCACTGGGGAATAGCCACTCGTGAACGACGCGACGAGTTCCTCGCGGGTGGGGAGATTGATTCCGAGCTGGTCGGCGAGGTAGACGATTCGCTTAGTCGCGGCGCCGTTATCGAGGCGCTCGAGGTACTTGCCGATGGTCCTCCAAGAACAACCCTGCTCGTCGGCGGTTCGCATCGCGATCGCGAGCTCTTGGAGGCCGCCACAGAACTCCGGGTGGTCGGCACAGTCGACGAGCGTCTTTTCGAGGTCACTGACGTGGACGGTCGTCCCCTCAATGGAGGTTGATTCGGAGCCGAAGAACTTCCGTTCGGTGACCGTCGTTACGCGGTACGGAACGCCGTGAATCTCGCGGCTCTGCGCGCGCGTCGGCGTCACGACGTACACCGTCCGGGGCACTTGTTCGGTTAGCCCGTGGTGGCTGAGCGCGCTGTAGTAGCCGATATACATCGGCTCAGCGACGTGTGATGCGATGAGGTACTCGTGGGTCGTATAGATGGCGTCCTCGCCAGCGGCAAGCGGGATGATAAGATACGTCCCTGGAAGAAGTCGGTCAAGCCAGCCTTTCTCGGCCAGTCGAGAGGCGATCTCCCGGGCAGTATTCGGAGCGACCTCGAGCGCCGTTTCGATGTCGTCAATCGAGATGATCTGATGGCCCTCTGAAGCCAATCTCGACAGCAGACGACTCTCTCGCGTCGAAAGTCCACCCCGTTTATTTTGTGTGTCTTCTATGGCACTCATGACTGCGTTCTACACATAAACTATGGAGCGCACTCGCATTAGCCTTGCGCTGGAGAGCGGGTGTTGGCTGAGTCATCTAATGAGATGGAAGCGGAAGCCCGCTCCGTTGGGTAATCTAGATTCAGCTACCTTCGTCGGGAACGACAACCGTGAGACATAGGTATGAGATGGGATTCCTCCTGCTCAACAACGTCGTCTGGCATGGCGTTGGCTACTAGTCTGCTGAATCGGTTGAGTCGGCGAATACCCTGTTAACGCCATCCGGTGTGAGTGCAAGTCGAACACCTTTGACGGTCAATTGAACCTCAATATCCTCGTTCGCAGAGGTCAGTAATTGCTCGAGTGCCTCGACATCAACAGCGTCGTACAACTGGTAGTCGTCCCTATCAAGACCACATGTTTCCAGTCGATCAACGATTTCAACCACGAGCGGAGGTGATGGTCCGCCCCTTCATGCTGGTGGGCTATCCATGTGAACTCTCAAAGCCTAGGATAGGATGCGTGTTAAGGTTGTTGGGTCAACCATAGTTGCTTGAAGACTCTTCAATTGACTTAGCGCGTTTCGGATAGGGTCGGCGCAAGCAGAGTTTGGGTATGCGCTTTGACGACGACTGGATGTCGCGTGCTGATGATCGGATTCTGGAGCATCTTGCTGACGCTGGGCCTGATACCCCCAAAGAAATGGCTGAGAGCGATCGGGTCCGATTCTCTCGGCAACACATCAATGCCCGCTGCAAGATACTCGTCACGTATGGGCTCCTCGTTCACCTTGGCAACGGAGTCTACGATATTACTCGCGAGGGGACCCAGTATCTCGGTGGTGAACTCGACGTTCGCGACCTCAAGGCTGAGTGAACCTACTTCTCTAGGAGTGCCACCAGCTGAGCGACGTATGGGCTGTTGTCCCAGCTCCGATGAGGACGTATCGCGCTCAGTAGCGTCCTCGCCTCGTCGTGAGTCATGTGGCCGTTCCGGGGCATAGTCGGAGATGAGCCGGGGTGTCGGGACGATTCGGGGCCCTTGGAGCACGGCGTGAATGAGTGGAAAGTTTGTCCCGCCGAACTCGTCGGTTAGCCTTGTGCAACGGTGACCTTCTGTGAGAGGCCAAATGTTGCACAAGGCCAGCCATCGGAACGACTATATTCGCTGATGCAAGACACTCACGCGCACAGTCCACGCGGCCAGCCAATCATGGATGACTGGACTGTGGCCTGTACGTACTCGGGGCGGGACTCCCCTTCCTGCCCCTCCTCATACGCTCCGTGAGCAATGGTAATCCCAGGCAATTCGGTTCGGCTTACAGCTCCAGACGTTCTATGAAAATCTATACTTTTCTCACAGGGGTAAGCCGTGTACGTAGACGTCTTTCAGCGTAAATGGGTATACTTCCAAATATTTAAACCGATCTATTTAGTGGGATTTCACATGTACGATCTGACCGGCTTCCAGCGCGATCTCCTGTACGTTGCTGCAGGATTAGACGAGCCTCACGGGCTCGCGATCAAAGACGAACTTGAGAACTACTATGAAACGGAAATCCATCACGGTCGGCTCTACCCCAATCTCGACACCATCGTCGACAAGGGACTTGTCGAGAAAGGGGAGAAGGATCGACGGACAAATCTCTATTCGGTGACGCGTCGTGGGCGACGAGAGATCGAGGATCGTCGAGAGTGGGAGTCACAGTACGTCGACGAACTGTTTGAATAACCGCGTCTCGCGGATCCTCTCTCAGTGATCGGGATCGACATCATTCACACCATCCTTAGATCGCTCATCACTCGTATGAGACGTCTGTCACGCGAAGTCCCTCATCCACTTCGTAGAGATACCCACGGTCGTGAAGGCGGTCAACGGCGTGATCAACGTCCTGTGGCTCGAGTTCGAGATCACTCGTGAGGACGGTCTCCGTAAGCTGGTCACGTGACAGCGTCGGCATGGATGGCTCTCCGTCCGGGGTAGATTCACGTTGGTCCGTTACGTGCTCTAGAACCGTCTCGTAGACGTCAAGAATCCAGTCAGGCAATGGAGGGCGGTCGTCCTCATACATACTCTGCATCAGGTCTATAGATCGGTCAGTGTCTTAGTACTGATGACCCGGATCAACGGCCCGATGGCCTCCTTGGCGATGCCTTTGATGAGTACACGCCGGGGAAAGATCCGATATCAAAGTGGTTCGATCACGAGAATTGGAGTATCTATTTGTTGGAGGCGGCGGCGTATATCATCACACCGACGTCGACACCGTGGGCCTTGGGGCGCTCTCGATATTGTCCTCGTCGATGAGCTCGCCGTCCGCGTCGTAGACGACGCTTCGGGCTACAGCGATACGCTCCCCTCGGATCGGATGCTCCTCGTCGGAACCGGTGTCGGTTACGGGCCAATCCTGTGTCATGGTAGCTATTGATTCGCACTCTTTGGCGCTCACAGCCCCAGACAGAGGTAGAAAAGCTTAATCCGAATCAGCGGGCTCGCGATCGGCGTCGGGCACGGTATCGCCGGTTTCGTCGTCCCAGGAACTGGTATCCACGCCTTCGCTCTCGAGGTAGGCGCGGACGTCGGCCTTCTGTTCGCGGATGACTTCGCTAAGGGCCTTGAGTTCGGCGTCGGTTACCGGCTGATCCCGTGCCATTGTTCAAATCTCCGTATGAGTCCTTTGTTGTGCTCGTTAAATGGTCTTCGGCTTTTTCGAGAGCGTCGGTCGGGGGAAGCGGTGGGGCAATCACCTCAGTGTGACCCTTCTCGCCGTCGCGATCCGTGAGCCTCTCATCGAGGCGGCGACCGCCGGCGACGGTCCCCAGTCCTCGCCGGTCGCGACCGACGGCGGGCTCGTCGTCGGCGACGACGAGGTCCTTGAGGACGAGGTCGAGACGGACGGCGAGGAGAGCGACGACTGTGACCTGCTCCTCGGCAACTGCCCGTGTGCCCATTGCTACGTTGAGGAGGGCGCCGAGTGACCCGACGAGAAGGGCGAGATGTGGTGTCCGATTCCTCTCCCCGCGAACTCCGCCAGCGCCTCGAGGACATCTGGTGAATAGCTGGAACGGGCGCTGAGGAGGTCGAAAACAATACTGTGGCTGTTTGATATCCTGGTCAATCTACCTACTATCTTTAAACAGCGAGAGAATCCCGCCGTTTACAGTAGTTGCCGAACCTAACTGACGACTCGGTTCGTAGTCGTCGGCATGGTCGACACCGACGAAGCAAAACAGGTCTGTCGTGCCGCCTCACGCGTCGTCTATCCAGAACTGGATTTTGGTATCAAA
>NZ_QPND01000054.1:0-4269 GCF_003344565.1 Saliphagus sp. LR7
TGAGTGGAACGAGTAGTTCGCGCGGTCGCGGTAGTGATGACTGGTTTGATCGCGCTGGAAGCCACTCGCGTCAATGGCCGCTTCACCACTCCAGCCCGCCTGCTCCGCCGAAGCGCGGAGCAGGCGGGGGAGTTCGCGCATCCGATACTCTTGTTCCCACCGGCAGAGCGAACTGTAGTGCGGTGCCTCATCGAGGTCAAACTCGGCGAGGACGCCGGGCATCTCGTCAAGATAGTCCTCAGTCTCACGGAGGCTCTTCTCGAGTTCGATACGGAACAGAATTAACGCGATTTGTGCCCACTCAGCGTACCCGTCCGCGCCCTCGGGCGCGGCGGGTACGTCCGGATCGTCAACGTGCTGTTTGGCAAGGTCTCGACACATCCGCGCCAGCCGTCTGAGCGATACCATATCGCCAGACGGCCTCCAAACCCTGGTGAGCTTGCCGGAATCTTCCCGTGAGAGCGTCTGAAGCTGCCGTCAATCGGGAGCAAAACAAGGCAAAATTCATCGTACGACAGTAACTGGAACGGGAGACCGACGAAAGACCGTCTCGGCAACGTTCCCCATAAGGAGTCGATCAGCTAACGAGCCTCCATGTGGGCCGATCACGACGGTATCGAAATCCTCAGCCGCATTCAGAATCGCGCGGGTTGGATGGCCAACTTGCACGTCCGTCGCGATCTCTCGGTCGTACTCGTCAGCGATCGCTCGAGCGTCATCGAAAACGTCCGAGGCATGTTCTTCGGCGGCTTGACCGATATCGTCTGCAAGCGCGAGACTGGCTGCTTCACCCCATAATGCCGACGGTTCGCCAACGACGTGGAAGACGGTAATCTCGGCATCCGGAAACGCCTCGAGTGCGTATCTGAGCGCGTGTTCGGCCATCTCGGACTTGTCCATCGGAACGAGGACGCGCGAAATCATACCCTCACTACGACGCCCGCATGAATAAGCGTCCTGACGATGCTACCCGACGAACGGAAACGCCACGAAAAACGCGTACGAGAGACCGAGTGAGACCGTCGGTCCGATGATCCACATTGATCGGCCGATGACTATTGGAACTGAACACTCACATCACAAGCTCAGCTGTTCGAATGTAGTTTCGTAGCGTTTCCTGTCGGGGCTGCTTTGCTTCGATGAGCTGTGCTGCGCGGCGATGGAGCTGTTCGATCGTCTCGGGCACGTAGTTGGCCAGCTGACCGTATTTCACGTGCGTCCAGAGTTGTTCGAGTGGATTGAGATCGGGCGCGTACGTGGGAAAGTATGCGACGGCGAGCCGGCTCGCCGTCGCGGGATTCGTTTCCTCGAGATGGTCGATCGCCAGCCGATGAGGGTCCCAGTTGTCGAGGATCACCAGCACGTCTCTGTCTAGATCGGTGATCATCGCTTCCAGGAACGAAGCCACCGTATAGCGGTTGTAGTAGGTGTGTTGGAGCCGAAAGCCGAGATCGGTCGCTTTGGTCCGTGGGTCATAGACGAGTCCAGCGATTGCGGAGACGCGGTCTTTCTTGGCGATCGGGCGAAGAATCGGCGGATTCTTCGCCGGCGCCCAGGAGTTGCGTTTGACCGGGTCGAACCGGAAGCCAGCCTCGTCGATGAACAGGATCAGGCGTCCGTCTCGGCTGGCGCTTTTTTTAGTTCTGGCCAGGTCGTCGCTCGCCAGCGAGCGACGGCCTCGTCGTCACGTTTCTGGGTGAAGCTCTGTGGCTTCTGGTAGCTCCAGCCCATCCGTTTGAGGATCTTCCGGACGCCTGAATTGGAGTAAGACACGTCGAATTCGCGTTCGATGACGACGCCAACACGGGCAAGCGTCCAGAGATCGGTCTCAAAACCGTGGGCTCGAGGTCCTTCGAGGAGAAGTCGTTCGAGGCGTGGATACTGGTCGTACGAGAGGAACGGAGGGCGACCACCGCCGGTCTGGGGCTTGGCCGCCAGACCGGCTTCTCCCTCGGTCTCGTAGGCTTGTTTCCAAGCGCTGACAGCGCTTGGCGAGACATCGAGCAAACGGGCGACCTCTCGAACGCCAAACCCTTCGTCGAGGAGCTTTGCAGCGTCTTTCCGTCGCATTTCCAGCGCTTCTGGTGAGCCTTTTGTTCTCATCCCTAGAGATAGGTGCTCTGAGAAGATGTCCGTTTCTGTTAGTCAGCGGCCGAGAAACGTATTTGATCACTGCCCGAGGATTGAACAGATCACTCGCCTCTCGAACTTCCCGAGGTTCCTCCTCGCCGATTTGGCGAACAGGCGTATTTGGGTCTGCAGTAAGCGCACCGGGTTCGATCTCGGCAGTTTCGTCCCCTCGGATGACATCACGAACGTCGCGGACTCTGACCGGCCGGGTCGCACGTCCCCAACCGAGCCCGACGATCGTCATCACCATCGCCATCACGAGGCTGATCGGGATGCCGATGGCCGAGAGGGCGGTCGTGATCGTCGCGGCCGTCAGCATTACGATGAGCGCGGCGAGCAATGGAATGTCGCTGAGTTCGGTTCCAACTGACTCCATCGTCCGGCGGGCGATCGTGAAGCCGCCGACTCCGATCGCGACGGTCGCAATGGCAATCGCCGTGTTGACCTCCAACGCGCCGCTGCTGACAAGTGGTGCGACCGCGTTGGGAACGTTGCTTGCGCCGGCGCTGAACGCCATGTAACAGCCGATAATTAGAACGAGGACTGTAGTGAGTAGTTCTCTCCGGGTCGTGTTCGGACCAAGTGTGGGAGTCGGAACGGTCCCACGTCGGTCGAGAGCCAGCAGTGGGCCCTCCGAAGTGGTGATCTCGAATCGTCGGTTGAGTTCCGGATAGATATAGCGACCGATCACGCCCCCGATCCAGAAACCGATGATCGGCGTGACGACCCACCAGGAGACGATCCACCCGATCGTCTCGAAGTTGAGCGTTCCGGTCGCGAGTCCGAGCCCGGCGATCGAACCAACGGTCGTCATCGAGGTTGGCACGGGAACGCCGAAGACGTTCGCGATGAGGATTCCCAGCCCGATAAAAAAAGCACGGCGACGCCCGATTCAAGCGAAATCGGGATCGTGATGATGTCCCCAGCTAGCGTGTCCATGACGTTTCGGCCGACCGTCCACCCGCCCAGAAAGACAAAGAAGGTCATCAGCCCGGCAGCGAGCGTTTTCGAGATAATCCCAGCCCCGACTGCAGGTCCCCACGCGATTCCAGTCGAGGAGCCGCCGATATTCAATCCAACAAAGATCGACGCAACGATACCGACAATCAAGACCGTCGTAAGAGACATCCAATAAGGTATGGGAGAAGTAGTCGTAAGTATCTACCGACCCACGAAAATAATCTTCATAAGTTATCCAACTGATCGAAACTGCAAAGCCCGTCAGCGATGCAGGACGCCCCGTCCTCATGAAGTAAGCGAGGAGAGTGGGGGGAAGTTGCCCGTGCTATCACAGATCAAAAGAGATAGGATTAGGGGCACCACGAGGTCCTCTAATGTTGAATCGGTTCCGCCATCCGCTGGTCGCGCTCGCCTGCGCCTTCGTCTTGACCCTCCCGTGGATCGCCACGTTCGCTTCCTACGGTGGCTACATGACGGTCCATCCAGGCGAGAACATCGCGCCGTTAACGACGGTCATCGTCGCCGGGCTTGCCGTGCTCGGCGCGGCCTTCCTCCTGGCGTGGGGGGCCGAAACCGCCGAGAAAGACGTCCCACGAGCATTTGCTATCGCGGTACTCGCAGTGCTCGCGGTCGCGCCCGAATACGCCGTCGATGCGCTGTATGCATGGAATGCTGGAGCATTGGAGGGGACTGCCGAGGGCATGGATAACGCCAATCTCGCGGTTGCCAACATGACCGGCGCGAACCGCATCCTGATCGGAATCGGCTGGGCGGCGATTGCGCTGTTCACGGTGTATCGAGCGCGAACCCACACCGACCCCGCTGTCGAACGCCGCTCGGGCATCCTCGCGGACGTGGTCACCCTCGACCGTGACCTCGCCGTTGAGATTACGTTCCTGCTCGCCGCAACTCTGTTCGCCTTTCTGGTCCCGTTGAGTGGGGCTACCCTGAGCGGCGGCGGTCCCGTTGGTGGCATCGGTCTGCTTGACACGCTAGTTCTCGTCGGTCTCTATGTGATGTATCTCGCTATCATCATCCGTGGCGACGTTGATGAAGAGGAGGTGCACGTCGGCGTCCCTGCGTATCTTCAATCGTGGTCGAAGGGACCACGCATCGCCAGCGTCCTGTTCTTGTTCGCCTTTTCGGGCGCGCTGATCTTCATCGCGGTCGAGCCCTTCG
>NZ_QPND01000055.1:0-2463 GCF_003344565.1 Saliphagus sp. LR7
TCTCGGCCAACGAGGACCTCACCGCTGCGGACAGCCGGTCGGTGCTCGAGGGGACCGCCTGGAAACCCGACGACTGGTCGGAGCCGGGCGACGAACAGGACGTCCGGTATGGGTACGGCATCGTCGATGCGTATGCCGCCGTCGACGAGGTCGGCGCCGCCGTCTACGAGTACGATCTCGGCGACGTCAACCAGGACGAATCGGTCAACGTCCAGGACGTCCAACTCACCCAACAGTACATCTACGGGATGAACCCCGAGGGGTTCAACGAGGATCTCGGAGACCTGAACCGTGACGGCGAGGTCGATACCACCGACCTCAATCTGTTGCAGTACAAGATCCAGGGCAATCTCGACTTGGGGACGATCGACGTCTCGAACCTGGAGGGGCCCGACGAGGCCGACCAGGGCACCGAGATCGAGATCTCAGCCGATCTCGAGAACACGGGCGAGGAGGGCGCGATCGAGGAACTCGCCGTCCACATGGCCGAGACCAAGGACGATCTCGGCTCGGGCGAACCCGTCACGACCACGTTCGTCGATCTCGCCGCCCCCGGCGTCTCCGACCCCGTCGGTCATCCTGCCGAGACCACGGTTACGCTCACGGTCGATACGAGCGGGTTCGAACCCGGCGAGTACTATTACGGCCTCTACGCCGAGGACGACAGCGAGACCGACTCGCTGACGCTCGTCTCGTCGTATTTCGAGGTCTCAAACCTCGACGCACCCGGCGAAGTCGACCAGGGTGACGAAATCGAGGTGAGTGGGGACGTCGAGAACACCGGCAACGCCGCCGACACTCAGACCGTCGAGTTCCGTTTCGACGACCTCGACGAGGCGTTGCTCACCGAGGAGGTTTCCCTCGAGCCCGGCGAGGGAACCGGCGTCTCATTTACCGTCGACACGAGCGACATCGAGGCAGGGACGTACGACCACGGGGTGTTCACCGACGACGACAGCGAGACCGCGACCATCACGATCCTCGCGGCCTTCTTCGACGTCGAGATCACCGACGCGCCCGGGGAGGTCGCGGTCGGCGACGGCTACGACGTGGACGCGACAGTCGAGAACACCGGCGACGCGCCCGACACCCAGACCGTGACCTACGACGTGGTGCAAGGAGAGACCGACGTCGCGGTCGTCGACGGCGGCGTCGACGAGGAGGAACACCGCCGCGAGGTCGTTGAACGGGACGTCGAGGCCGAGATCGAGAACGCCGCGGACATCGTCGAAACCCTGCAGGGCGAACTCGACTCTGATCGCTACGGCGTGAGTGCGGTCGACGCCAGCGATCTCCTCTCCGTGGTCGGGGAGTACGACGTCTTCGTCGTCAACGACTTCGACGAGGCCGACGTCGGCGCCTTCCTCGACGAACTCGGCGACGACCAGGGCGTCGTCTACCTCGAGAACTGGGGCGGGAGCTCCGCCTCGATCACTGATCTCTCGGCTGCGACCGGCGATCCCTCGACCGTCGAGGACGGGTACAGCGGCTCGACGCCCATCAACCTCGAACTCACGGCCGATCACGCGCTGTTCACGGGCGTCGGCGAGGCCGGCGACACCGTCGAACTCCACGCCGCGAGCGCCGCCGACCGTGCCTGGTTCGACGGCTACAGCGGCGAGACGGTCGCCGACGTCGCCGCCACCGATGGGGAGCCGGACGGAAGCGCGGTCGGCGTCTCCGATGACGGCCGCGAGGTCCTGCTGGCGACGTTCGGACGCTCGTCGTTCGTCTCCGATGACGACTTCAGCGCCGACGCCGACGCGATCCTCGGGAACGCCGTCGTCTACGTCGACGACACCGGGGTCGTGGCCGGCATAGAGCAGACCAGCGAGGAGGTCTCCTTGGCACCCGGCGAGTCCGCGACCGTCGAGTTCGCGAACACGCTCGGCGACGTCGACCCCGACCTGGAGTGGTTCCATGCCGTCGAGAGCGAGGACGACCAGGACCTCGTGGCGTTTACGGCCGTCCCGGCCGGCGCGACCGTCGAGGGGACGGTGACCGACGCCGAAAGCGGCGACCCCATCGAGGGCGCCACCGTCACCCTCGACGCCGACGGGGGAACCTACACCGCCACGACCGACGCCGACGGCACCTACTCGCTGGCGGGCATCCCCGCGGGCGAACACGAGATCACGGTGACGGCGGAGGACTACGCCGAGATCACCGAGACGATCGAGGTGCCCGAGGACGGGGCCGTGACTTACGACGCGGCCTTAGAGCCCGCGCCGGGCTCGATCAGCGGCCAGGTCACCGCAAGCGACGACGGCGAACCCGTCGAGGGCGTCACGATCGTCGGCGAGAACGGCGACGGCGACACGTACGAGACGACCACCGACGCCGAGGGCCAGTACGCTCTCGACGTTCCCGCGGGGACGTACGTCGTCACGGTCGCGGCAACCCCGCCGGGCTACCAGCCCGAGGAGATCGTCACCGTCTCTGCGGGTGAAACCGTCGAGGGCG
>NZ_QPND01000056.1:0-2436 GCF_003344565.1 Saliphagus sp. LR7
TCTCGGCCAACGAGGACCTCACCGCTGCGGACAGCCGGTCGGTGCTCGAGGGGACCGCCTGGAAACCCGACGACTGGTCGGAGCCGGGCGACGAACAGGACGTCCGGTATGGGTACGGCATCGTCGACGCCTACGCCGCGGTCGACGAAGTCGGCGCCGCCGTCTACGAGTACGATCTTGGCGACGTCAACCAGGACGACTCGGTCAACGTCCAGGACGTCCAACTCACCCAGCAGTACATCTACGGGATGGATCCCGAGAATTTCAACGAGGATCTCGGAGACCTGAACCGTGACGGCGAGGTCGATACCACCGACCTCAATCTGTTGCAGTACAAGGTTCAGGGCAATCTCGATCTGGGCGCGATCGACGTCTCGAACCTGGAGGGGCCCGACGAGGCCGACCAGGGCACCGAGATCGAACTCTCGGCCGATCTCGAGAACACGGGCGAGGAGGGTGCCGTCCAGGAACTCGCCGTCCACATGGCCGAGACCGAGGACGACCTCGGCTCGGGCGAGCCCGTCACGACCATGTTCGTCGATCTCGCCGCCCCCGGCGTCTCCGATCCCGTCGGCCACCCCGCCGAAACCACGGTCACGCTCACGGTCGATACGAGCGGGTTCGAACCCGGCGAGTACTATTATGGACTCTACTCCGAGGACGACAGTGAGACGGGAGAACTCACGCTCGTCTCGTCGTACTTCGAGGTCTCGAACCTCGACGCACCCGGCGAAGTCGATCAGGAGGACACGTTCGACGTGAGTGCCGACATCACCAACACGGGTAACGCCGCCGACACCCAGACTGTCGAGTATCTCTTCGACGAGGAGGTGCGCCGCTCGACGGAAGTCTCCCTTGAACCTGGTGGTTCCCAGACGGTCACCTTCGAGGACATCGACACCAGTGGAACGAGCGAGGGGACGTACGACCACGGCGTCTCGACCGACGACGACGCCCAGTGGGCGGAGATCACCGTGTTGGAACCGTTCTTCGACGTCGAGATCACGGACGCCCCGGAGACAGTGACGATCGGCGAGAGCTACGACGTGGATGCGACCGTCGAGAACACCGGCGATGCGCCCGACGAACAGGAGATCGTCTACGATCTCGGTGCTGCAGGCGGCGACGTCGCGGTCGTCGACGTCTCGGCCGACACCTCACAGGGCGAGGGTATCGTCGGCGTCCTCGACGAGCGTCTCGACAGCGAGGCCTACGCGGTCGACCTCGTCGTCGCCGGCGACCTGCTCGACGCGATGGGCGACTACGACACGTTCGTCATCCAGCGCTTCGGTGGCGACGGGCTGGCGTCGGACTTCCTCGACGCGCTCGGGGACGACCAGAACGCCGTCTACCTCGACTCCTATCAGGGAGCGAGCGCCGAGGCGTACGCCGACGGGATCTACCGTCTCCACAACGTCCGTGAGGACCCGGCCACCCGCGGCTCGGAGGGCATCGGGACGACGGGCGACCCGGTGACGATCGACATCACGGCCGACCACGCCGTCTTCGCCGGCGTCGGCGAGGAAGGCGACACCGTCGAGGTCTACACCGGCTCGACGACCTGGGGCAGCTGGTTCAACGACTACAGCGGCACGCTCCTGGCAGACGCCGACTTCGGCGGCGACTTCGGCGGCCCGTCGGTCGCGGTCGGCGACGACGGCGAGGTGTTGTGCACCGCCGTCGCGCGCGACTACTTTACCAACGAGTCGGACTTCACCGACGCGGGCAACCGCCTGCTCACGAACGCAGTCGAGTACGCCACCACCGGTAACGTCACGACCGATACGGCGACGGTGGAGAGTTCGAAGGTCGTCGGGCTCGAGCCCGGCGAGAGCGAGGCACTCACCTTCACGCACACCGTTCCCGAGGACGCCACCGTCGGCGACGCGGCCCACATCGTCACGAGCGAGGACGAGCAGGCGACCGCGCCGGTGACCGTCGAGATCGACGGCGGCACCGTCGAGGGGACCGTGACCGACGCCGGGACCGGCGACCCCATCGAGGGTGCGACCGTCGAGATCCACGCCGACCCCGGCGACCACGCCGCGACCACGGACGCTAACGGCGAGTACGTCCTCGAGAACGTCCCTGCCGGCGAGCACGAGATCACGGTGACGGCGGAGGACTACGCCGAGGTCACCGAGACGATCGAGGTGCCCGAGGACGGAACCGTGACTTACGACGCGGCCTTAGAGCCCGCGCCGGGCTCGATCAGCGGCCAGGTCACCGCAAGCGACGACGGCGAACCCGTCGAGGGCGTCACGATCGTCGGCGAGAACGGCGACGGCGACGAGTACGAGGCCACGACGGACGCCGAGGGCCAGTACGCTCTCGACGTTCCCGCGGGGACGTACGTCGTCACGGTCGCGGCAACCCCGCCGGGCTACCAGCCCGAGGAGATCGTCACCGTCTCTGCGGGTGAAACCGTCGAGGGCG
>NZ_QPND01000057.1:0-2358 GCF_003344565.1 Saliphagus sp. LR7
CTGCCGCGGGGTTCACCGGAGCTGAACCCCGCGGAGGACTGCTGGAAGAAGCTCAATCAGGTACTCGGTAACCGCCTGTTCGACTCACTGGACGAACTTCAGGATGCCGCGCTCGCTGCACTCGACAGCATCAATCCACCAAATATCTTTACGTATTTATGTCCGTGAGTATAAATTGAGGCGCTAAGGCCCCTTCCTCAACGAGCGACCAAAGGGAGCGAGTAGGGAGGGGATACAGCGCCGTACAGTTCTCAAACGTGTTCGGTAGCCGGCCCGCAGGCCCACGCCATCGGTATCTCTATAGGTATTTACCTCGTAGATACACCCAATGGATCGGTACGAGGTCGAAGGACACGAAGTCCTCGAAACAGAAGCCAAACCATCCGGCAACGGCGCGCACGTCTACGTCCCAAAAACGTGGGCCGGCGCGACCGTCAAGGTCGTCCGCGTCACCGATCCATCCGACGACGAGTAGACCATGCGCTACAACTACAGGTATCGACTCAAACCCACCGACGAACTCCACGAGCGGTTAGCGTGGACCGTCGATACCTGCCGACAGGTCTACAACCACTTCCTTCACCGACTCAACCGAGTAGATGGAACCTCCGCCTACTCCGAACAGTCGCTCCTCCCCGACCTCAAGAATTGGTGGACCGAGTTGAAGCAAGTCCACTCGAAAGTGCTACAGAAGGTCGTACAACGGCTGTACGACAACCTTTCAACGCTGAAGGGACGGAAGGACAACGGCTACCGCGTCGGCGAACTCAAGTGGAAGGCCCCACAGGAATATTGCTCGATCAGGTACAGCCAAACCGGCTTCGAACTCAACAACACGAGTGGCCGTACTGTGCTTTCTCTTTCCAAAATCGGCGATATTCCGATAGTCTACCACCGCGAGGTTCCCGACGACGCCACGATCAAAGAGGTCGTCGTCAAGCAGGAACCGACCGGCGAGTGGTTCGCCGTTCTCGGGATCGAAATCGAGGGCAACGCACCGTCGAAACCGGATACGCTCGAGAAGTGTGTCGGGATCGACGTAGGCATCCTGAAGTACGCTCACGACACCGACGGAACAGCCGTCGAACGTCCCGACCTTTCAGACGAACGCGACCGACTCGAGCGCGAGCAACGAACGCTCTCGCGCAAAGAGTACGGCTCGAACAACTACGAGAAGCAACGCCGTCGCGTTGCCGAGTGCCACGCCGACCTGCAACGGAAGCGTCGGGACTTCTTGCACAAACTCTCGAACTACTACGCTCGCGAGTACGAACTCGTAGCGGTCGAAGATCTCGACGCGAAGGGGTTGATGGAACTCTCGTCGAACAGCCGCAACCGCGCCGGAGCGGCGTGGGGTACGTTCCTCCGGATGCTTGAGTACAAGTGCGAACGCGAAGGGACGCACTTCGTTGCTGTCGCTCCGGCCGGAACGACCAAGGAGTGTGCGGCCTGCGGTGTCTCGACCGACAAACCGGTGTGGGTCCGCGAGCACTCGTGCCCCTCGTGCGGGTTCACCGCCGACAGGGACTGGAATGCGGCCTACAACATCTTAGTACGGGGACTGAAGCACGTAGGGACGGGCTGTCCCGAATCAACGCCTGCGGAGACTGCGCTCCCTACGGGAACCGATTCGGTTCCTGCAAAGCGCGTCGTGGAAACAGGAAGCCCCACCCTCATGGAGCGAACGGCGTCTGCCGTGAGCGAGTAGGGTGGGGAAGAAGTCACTACCTCTGGGGTCCAACCGATGGCTATGTCGCGCAAGGCGAGGTTCGAACTGTATCGGGACACGGCCGACGAGTGGCGGTGGCGACTCGTCGTCTCGAACGGCAACATCATCGCGGACAGCGGGGAGGGATACGCCTCGAAACAGGGGGCTCAGCGGGGGATTCGGAGCGTGAAAGCCAGCGCTCCGGATGCGGAGATCGTCGTATCGGAGTGATCCGGCCGGAGTGATGCCGTTCCCGCCCATCACGGCGTGGTCGGGTCCGGTCTGCGTCCGATTCGGTACAGGCGATCCAGCCTCGAGCGCTCGTCACCGGCGGCGTTGGAGTCCTCGGCCCTCGTTAACCCGATATCCGTCCGAAACGCGTTCGTCAGGCGATCTCGACGCCGATCTCGTCCCTTCCCGCCGAATCGCGTAGACGACGGATACAGCGCTCCTCGCCGGCAGTTCGGGCGGGCTGTGCGTTATCTTGTGGTTTTTGAGTGGTCGTCGGATGTGTTCGAGTACCACCGATGACACGAATTAAGCGGAAGCCCACGACTTCAGTCGTGGGTCTAAGCGGTAGGCAGAGACTCGAAACCGCAAGACTTAGGCACTCTGAGGCCGTTTATGAGTCTAACTCGACTGGGAAAACT
>NZ_QPND01000058.1:0-2206 GCF_003344565.1 Saliphagus sp. LR7
GACTTCTTCATGGCTTTCGAACTGTTCGACGTTGTCCTGGATGCCCGATGTCGCCTGTTTGATCAGCGTCACTCGCTGACTACTCTCGTCTGCCCTGATCCCTCCCGGGTAAAACAACGCTTCAGCGGGAGACTACCGGGTGTATCGTCGCCTCAGGGATGAGAGCGAGATTTTGCTGTGAGGGTACTCGGAACGGGACCATGTCGAGCCATCCCGCATCGAGTGCACTTCCAGACGGGATCGTCCTCCCACGCCGGATTCGGAACCGCGTTGAAGCCGTCGAAGCGATGGCGGGTATCTTCGGTACACTCGCGACACTCGAGGACACAGCGCGTCGGGCTGTCACGAGACTGATCGCGAGTAGCGTCGGACACGGACGCGTGTTCGAGAGCGATTGCGGGGACGATCCAGGTTTGGCCGCCTTTGTCGCTGGCGTCGACCGTCTCCCACTCGAGGCTTGTGCGTTCGAGCGTGCCTCCGGCGATCAGTTGGCCGACGTCTTCGATATCCGTGATGGGGTCGCCGTCGGCGTCGAACAGGACGGGGTCGAGCGTCGGGCGGTTGTCCTCGCTGGATCCCCCGTTTTTGGCATTGAGATAGTCGTGGCCGGCGTTCTGTCGGATCGTATCGAGTTGGCGCTGGCCGGCGCTCGAGGCGACTGGGGCAGCAGCTGGCAGCTGGCCCCATTCCTGAGCGAACCGATCGACGAGGTCGCCATCGAGTTCGGCGACGAGTTCGCACTCGTCGATGCCGTCAATCGACGGAGCAGACGAGTAGTCGGCGATATCCTCGAACACGGTTTGGGCGATGCAGACGGCGTTGGCTTCACTACTCGCGTCAACGAGGACGTGAATCACGCCTCTGACTTCACGGTTGGTGGCGGGCTCCTCGCGGTGCTCGTACTCAACCTCCCTCGTGAGACAGAAGTCGCATTTCGTTCTGCCGGGATCGAGCGGGGCACCACACGCACAGCGGTGTTCGCTCGGTTTGTCATCGTTGGATTCGGGGCCGGGCGTATCCGGATAGCTCAGGTGGTCGTCTTCGAGGGAGTCCTCACCGCGCTCGTAGCTGCCATCGTCAACAGCGGTCGAGTTGGTCGGATCGGGCTCGATTCGGCCTTCGCCTTCGGGATTGAACTCCCAGCGGTCGTCATCGTAGTAGCTCATATGATATGGTTCGTGGTGGAGTCTCGTTAATCTCCGTGAACCGCGGTGAAAGTGAAACTGAACACGCACCGATCGGTGCCTGGAGGGTCTGAAGTCAGTTACCCCACGCGTCGCGGATTGTCTTCCCTGTGGGGTAACGACATAACCTGACGATAATCCTCGAAAACCAGCGTGTTGTCGAGTGAAGCGATGTTTCAGTTATTGAAGGAGGTGAGCGTTTGCTGGCTGTTTGGATTCACGGTCGTGGTCGACTGTCGGGCACGTTGGGATCTGGCTGGGGGCAGTCCGTCGTCGCCGAGCGAGCAGGGGTGTTCGAGGAGAGCGTCGGGATCAAACTGCTCCATCTCGTCGGGTGTGGCTTCGATCGTGACCGCCTCGGTGTCGAAGGGAACGTCCTCGGGGACGGTCGAGCCGGCGCAGATAACGGCGTTATCGGTTTTGCACGGACATTTTGTGTAGCCAGCACCGTAAGCGGCGTTGATCCGATCGGTGTGTGGACTGCGGATCCGGTGGCCGCTCGGTCGCTGGCACTTCCGACCGGATGCAGCGCCATAGTTGGGACACTCGACCGCGAGCACTGGATGGTACGGCTGTGCGATTCCACATTTTTCGCACGTGACAGCGGCTTTCACAGGGTCAATGTCTGAGGTCATCGGTCTCGACCCTCGAGGCCGGTGAACAACACACCGAAGCTGAATTGATTTCACGAGAAAATTATCTCTTGGCTAATAGGAAATCCGATCGTGACCAGGACGATGAACAATATATTTTGGACAGAGAAAGGAATATATGGTCTAGCCCCGTTGGTGGAAGTATGACTGGAGATGCTCGCCGCGACGGTCCACCCCCGTTCGATAGGCCCTTTGAAGGCGAGGATACGAAGCAGCGCGTGTACGGAGCAGTATTACACACTCGAGAGCCGCTGACGGCCGCCGAGATCGCTGAGCGGGCGGACTGTTCGGAGGAATCGGCGCGAACACACCTGTCGTTCTACGCCGATCTCGGTATCGTCATTCGCCACGAAGGCCGGCCGGTCAGGT
>NZ_QPND01000059.1:0-2202 GCF_003344565.1 Saliphagus sp. LR7
GACTTCTTCATGGCTTTCGAACTGTTCGACGTTGTCCTGGATGCCCGATGTCGCCTGTTTGATCAGCGTCACTCGCTGACTACTCTCGTCTGCCCTGATCCCTCCCGGGTAAAACAACGCTTCAGCGAGAGACTACCGGGTGTATCGTCGCCTCAGGGATGAGAGCGAGATTTTGCTGTCGAAGCACTCGGAACGGGGCCATGTCGAGCCATCCCGCATCGAGTGCACTTCCAGACGGGATCGTCCTCCCACGCCGGATCCGGAACCGCGTTGAAGCCGTCGAAGCGATGGCGGGTCTCTTCAGTACACTCGCGACACTCGAGGAGACAGCGCGTCGGGCTGTCACGAGACTGTTCGCGAGTAGCGTCGGACACAGACGCGTGTTCGAGAGCGATTGCCGGGACGATCCAGGTTTGGCCGTCCTTGTTGCTGGCGCCGACCGTCTCCCACTCGAGACTTGTGCGTTCGAGCGTGCCTCCGGCGATCAGCTGGCCGACGTCTTCGATATCGGTGATGGGGTCGCCGTCGGCGTCGAACAGGACGGGATCGAGCGTCGGGCGGTTGTCCTCGGTGTCGCCATCTCTCGCCCGCAGGTAGTCGTGGCCGGCGTTCTGTCGGATCGTATCGAGTTGGCGCTGGCCGGCGCTCGAGGCGACTGGGGCCGCAGCGGGCAGCTGGCCCCATTCCTGAGCGAACCGATCGACGAGGTCGCCATCGAGTTCGGCGACGAGTTCGCACTCGTCGATACCGTCGATCGACGGAGCGGACGAGTGGTCGGCGATATCCTCGAACACGGTTTGGGCGATGCAGACGGCGTTGGCTTCGCTGCTCGCGTCGACGAGGACATGAATCACGCCTCTGACTTCACGGGTGGTGTCGGACTCCTCGGCGTTCTCGTACTCGACCTCCCTCGTGAGACAGAAGTCGCATTTCGTTCTGCCGGGGTCGAGCGGGGCACCACACGCACAGCGGTGTTCGCTCGGTTCGTCACCGTTGGATTCCGGGCCGGGCGTATCCGGATAGCTCAGGTGGTCGTCCTCGAGGGAGTCGTCGCCGCGCTCGTAGCTTCCATCATCAACAGCGGTCGAGGTGGTCGGATCGGGCTCGATTCGGCCTTCGCCTTCGGGATCGAACTCCCAGCGGTCGTCATCGTAGTAGCTCATGTGATATGGTTCGTGGTGGAGTCTCGTTAATCTCCGTGAACCGCGGTGAAAGTGAAACTGAACGCACGCCGATCGGTGCTTGGAGAGTCTGTAGTCAGTTACCCCACACACCGCGGGTTGCCTTTCCTGTGGGTAACGACATAACTCGACGATAGTCCTCGAAAACCGGCGTGCTGTCGAGCGAAGCGGTGGTTCAGTTATCGAAGGTGGTGAGTGTTTGTTGGTTATTTGATTTCTCGGTCGTGTTCGACTGTCGGGCACGTTGGGATCCGGCTGGAGGGAGTCCGTCGTCGCCCAGCGAACAGGGCAGTTCGGGGAGAACATCGGGATCAAGCTGCTCCTTCTCGTCGGGCGTGGCTTCGATCGTCACCGCGTCGGTGTCGAAGGGGACGCCCTCGGGGACGGTCGACCCGGCGCAGATAACAGCGTTGTCGGTTTTGCAGGGGCATTTCGTGTAACCCGCGTCGTACGCGGCGTTGACCCGGTCCGCGTGTGGATTGCGGACCCGGTGGCCGCTCGGTCGTTGGCACTTCCGACCGGGTGCGGCGCCACAGTCGGGACACTCGACGGCGAGGACTGGATGGTAGGGCTGTGCGATTCCACACTCTTCGCACATGACAGCGGCTTTCACTGGGTCAATGTCTGAGGTCATCGGTCTCGACCCTCGGGACCGGCGAACAACACACCGAAGCCGAATTGACTTCACGAGAAGATTCCCTGTTAGCGAATAGGAGATCCCATCGTGACCAGGACGATGAACAATATATTTTGGGCAGAGAAAGGAATATATGGTCTAGTCCCGTTGGTGGAAGTATGACTGGAGATGCTCGCCGCGACGGTCCACCCCCGTTCGATAGGCCCTTTGAAGGCGAGGATACGAAGCAGCGCGTGTACGGAGCAGTACTGCACACGCGAGAGCCGCTGACGGCCGCCGAGATCGCTGAGCGGGCGGACTGTTCGGAGGAATCGGCGCGAACACACCTGTCGTTCTACGCCGATCTCGGTATCGTCATTCGCCACGAAGGCCGGCCGGTCAGGT
>NZ_QPND01000006.1:0-223006 GCF_003344565.1 Saliphagus sp. LR7
CGCCTCGGGATTAAATGGTGGAGGTTGTAGATGGGTGTTTTCAGAGACACGGAACCCAAAGCCCATCCCGGCAGCACAAATTTCCGAAGAGATCTATGCATGAACAATCTACCTAGCCGACTTCAGGTTCTATGAGGTCGACCGGATCGAGGAGAGCCCGGAGGGGTACCGGGTCCGCCACGAGCCGTTCGAACCGGACGGTATCGCCGGCTCGAGGCCGTAGCGGCGCACATGCAAGCCAAACTACCACCCTTCGTCCGTCCGTCGTTCGAGTGTCTATGGCCGATCGTACGCGATCCAACGAGACCGACGAGGAGAGAGCACGGGACGTCCTCGAGGCGACCGGCGACGACTCCCGGCGACTGATGACCGACGGCGGCGAAGAAGAAGAGGCCGACGAGGAGGGTGAGGGAGAACCCGAAGCCGACGAGGACGAAGAGGAGAGCGAAGAAGCGGACGGAGAGGAGAGCGAAGACGATGAGAGCGAGGAAAACGAGGACGGAGAGGAGAGCGAAGACGATGAGGGCGAGGGAAGCGAGGACGGAGAGGAGAGCGAAGACGATGAGGGCGAGGGAAGCGAGGACGGAGAGGGCGAGGAGGAAGGAGAGGGCGGCCACGACCAGAGCCCCGAGGACGTCTACGAGGACGAGGACGCGACCGGCGTGCTCCACCTCGACCTGGACGGGCTCTACCTCGATCTGCTGGGCCTCGAGGTCAATCTGGGCGACGTGAACCTGGATCTCTCGGCGCGTCCGGGCGACGGCAACCTGCTCGGCAACCTGCTGTCGGCGGTCGCGGGGCTCGGCGACGGCGGCCTCGGTGACCTCCTCGATGGCGGTCTCGGCGACCTGCTCGGTGGCGGCCTCGGCGGCCTGCTGGGCGGTGGCGAGGACGAGGAGGGCGAAGAGGGTGAGGGACCCCTCTCGGGGGCGGCAAGCTCGGCCCGCGAGAGCGCGGCGAACGTCCTGAGCGAGCTCCCGATCGAGGAGTTCGTCGGCCAGCTCGCCCGCGAACTCGTCAACCAGTTGCTCGGCGACGGGAGCTCCGGGTTGTCCGACGCGGGCCCCCTCGGTGACGACGAGGACGAGGAAAGTGAGGAGAGCAACGAGGAGTCCGACGGAAGCGAAGAGGACGAGGGAAACGAGGAGGACGGCGAATGAGCGAGGAATCGATCACCGACCGGATCGACTACGAGCGCCTCGCCGAGTCGATCGACGTCGCGGAGCTTCTCGAGGGCACCCAGTGGGAGGGCGAACTCGACGACGCCGAGAACACCGGCGCGGCGATCGGCCGCCTGATCGGCGAGTCCCTCGGGCGCGTGATCGGCGAGGCGGTCGGGCGGACCGTCGGCGACAGGCTGGTCGAGGAGTTCCTCGCGGACGACGACGGTGACGAGGCGGAGTCCGACGGGAGCGAGGAGAGCGAGGGCAGCGACGGCGAAAGCGAGGACGGCGAGGAATCGGAAAGCGAGGACGACGAGGAGGGAAGCGATGAGGGGGGCGACGAGTAGCCCTCCCGCCTCTCTCGCGAGGTGGGACCAATGAGCGACGACGAGGGCGACGGCGGCTTCGACCTCGCCGGGATCGTCACCGACGAGGTGACCGAGCAACTGGACGCGAGCGAGCTGCTGGGCGGCGGCTCGATCAAGGACCAGGTCGACGCCGGGGCGCTCGGCGCCTCCGTCGGCCGCGAGTTCGGCGCCCGAGCCGGCCGCGAGTTCGGCGAGGCGATCGGCGGGGAGGTCCACGAGACGATCGACTCCGGGTTAGAGCGGGGCGCGGAGTTCGGAGAGATCGCAGGCGAGGTCAAAACCGCGATCCGCGAGGCGATCGTCGGCGTCGTCTCCCGGCTGGCGAGCCGGGAGGCGATCGCCTCCGCGGCCGAGGCGATCGGCAGCGAGGAGCTCGGAGACGGGGTCCGGGCGGCGATCCCCGAGGAGAGTGCCGGAGACGCCGTCGACGGCGCCATCGAGGAAGCGACCGACGAGGTCGAGGAGGCGACGCCGGATATCGCCAACGAGGAGAGCGACGGTGACGAGGAAGCCCGAGAAGACGAAGAGGGCGAGGAGACGGAGGAAGCCGAGGACGGCGACGAGGAGGGCGACGACGAGAGCGGGGGTCTCACCGAGAAAGCCGACGAGGCCACGCCCGACCTCCTCGCCGAGGGCGACGGGACGCCCGCGCCCGAAGACCTCGAGGGACTCAGACGCGAGACCCTGGAGGACTTCCTCGAGGTGATGTCCTACCGGGACCTCCAGTCGGTCGCCAAGGACGTCGACGTGAAGGCGAACCTGAGCCGCAAGGAGATGACCGAGGAGATCATCGAGACGGTAAGCGAAAGCGAGGAGTAGCGCCGGACGAGCGCCAACCTGATACCCCGTCCCACCCAAACGGATCCAATGAGCGACTCGATCGCCGACCGAGCGAACCGGTTGTTAGAGGAGACCGAGGACGCGATCGACGGGCTCGGGGCGCCCGAGGGAAGCGAGGACCTCCCCGGCGAACTCGACGCGAGCGGCCTCGGCGGGATCGCCGAGGAGGCAAACGAGCTGATCGAGGCCGAGGACGCCGACGCCCTCCTCGAGGCGCTCGGGCTCGACGAGCTCGAGGACGGCACCGAACCCGACTCCCTGCTCGAGGCGATCGCCCAGGGACGCGAGGAGCAGGTCGGCGACCTCCGGGTGCTGGTGAAACTCGCGAAGGTCGCCGAGGCCGACGACGAGGAACTCCCCACGGAGGTCGGGGAGCTCCAGGAGGCAGTCGAGGAACGGATCGGGGCCCTCGGGGAGGACGAGACGGACGGCGAGAGCGAGGAGACCGACGGGGAAGACGAAGCCGAGGAGTCGCTCGCGGAGTCGGCGGCCGAGGCGGTCGGGGACGCCGTCGGCGGTGGAGAGGGCGACGAAGAAGGGTTCGTCGAGGAGGAGCTCGAGTCGGCGATGCGCTCGAAGCTCGAGGGGTTCGGCGACGAACTCGACGAGGCACGGGAACGCCTCGACGAACTCAGGGAGGGCGACGAGACGGACGAGGAGGACACCGACGAGGAAGAGGCAGGCGAGGCCGACGACGGGAGCGAGCAAAAGGAGGGTGAGGACACCCCCCTCGGCTCGGACTCACGGCCCCGTTCCCGGGGAACGATGCACTCGACGATGGCGCCCTCGCCGTCGAGGCGGGCGGACATGGGGGCGTCGACGCGACACTCGACGATGCCCGATCGCTGACGCGGGCGCCGGCATTTATGGCGATTCCCGTCCAGTGTTAGCACGACCGCATGAACACCGCCTCGACCGGGAGCCGCCGGATCGCCTACGTTCACGACGAGAGTGAGGACGGAAAAACGGTGCTCTACGTCCACGGCAGCGGCGGGAGCCACGAGCTCTGGTCGGCCCAGCGCCGCCTCGCCGAGCGGCCGACGGCCGCCCTCGACCTCTCGGGCCACGGCGACTCGGAAGATATCGACGCCGAGCCCGGCTACACGACCCTCTCTGCGTACGCCGACGACGCCCTCGCGGTCGCGGAAGCGACCGACGCGGACGTCCTCGTCGGGAGTTCGCTGGGCGGCGCCGTCGCCCTCCACCTCCTGGTCGAGCGCGCGGACTGGTCCCCCGACGCGGTCGTCCTCGCGGGGACCGGCGCGCGGATGGGCGTGCTCTCGGATCTCCTCGACTGGCTCGAGGAGGACTTCGAGCGCGCGCTCGAGTTCCTCCACGGCCCCGACCGGCTCTTTCACGATCCCGACGAGCGGGCCGTCGAGCGCTCGAAAGCGAAGATGCGAGCCTGTGGGCAGAAGGTCGTCCGCCGGGACTTCCTGACCTGCCACCGGTTCGACGTCCGGGATCGCCTCGGGGAGATCGACGTGCCAGTCCTCGCCGTCTACGGCGAACGCGATCAGCTGACGCCGCCGTGGTACCACGAGTACATCGCCGAGGAGGTCCCCGAGGGGAGCCTCGCGGCGGTTCCGGAGGCGGCCCACCTGGCGATGGTCGAGCGGCCGCGGGCGTTCGCCGACCGCGTCGAGGCCTTTCTCGCCGACGTCGAGTAACGACCCGACCGGGCAACGGCGGGCTTAAGGGCGCTGCGCCGAGAGAAACGCCCGTGCCGACACGCGTCGAGCGGACCGACCCCGAGGGAGTCGACTACGGCTGGGTGATGCAGGTGACGTTCGTGACGACGATCCTGCTCGGCGCGCCGACGGTCGCGGTCCTCTCGACGACGGCAACGTTGCCGACCTGGAACGCCCGCGTCGGCTTCGCGGTCCGGGTCGGCGCGGTGATCTGGATCCTGACGGCGCTTTCGGTCTACGTCTACGCGTATCGCCGAAACCGCTAACCGTCGACGTACTCGAACGCGGTCCCCGCCCGTTCGGCAGTGCGTGCGTCGCGCTCGGAGTCGCCGACGAACAGCGTCCGCCCGGGAGTCGCGCCGATGCGGGAAACCGCCTCCAGCAGCGGCTCGGGGTCGGGCTTGCGGCTCCCAACCGTGTCGCGGCCGACGACCGCGTCGACCGCCTCGAGGAGGTCGTGGGAGTCGAGAGCGATCCGGCAGGCCTCCTCGCAGTTCAGCGAACAGATCCCCGCGGGCACCGAACACGCGAGGAGTTCCTCGGCGAGGGGGAGCCGGGCGGCCCTCCGGGCACCCTCGCGTTCGCGGGCCGCGATCGCCGCCTCGACCTCGGGCGCGAGGTCGTGGTCGGCGGCAGCCGCGAGCAACTCCCAGAGATCGCCGGCCGGCACGTCGACCGCCGCGGCGGCGTACACCTCGCGGACATCGACGGCGGTCGCCTCCCAGTCGACGTCGAGGTCGACGAGGGTGCCGTCGAGGTCGTAGACGACGGCGTCGTAGTCGGCTCCGGACATGCGTTTTTGGTCGGACGACGGCGGTATAGCCGCTTCGGTCGTCTCACTCGAGGAGGTGTCTGGCGATGATCGTCTTCTGGATCTGTGTGGTTCCCTCGTAGATCTCGGTGATCTTCGCGTCGCGATAGAGGCGTTCGACCCCGCCCTCCGTGACGTAGCCGTAGCCGCCGTGGAGCTGGACGGCTTCGCCCGCGACCTCGGTCGCGGTTTCGCTCGCGAAGTACTTCGCCATGCTCGCGGCCATCGCGCCCTCGCCGTCCGCCCGCCGGCGGGCGGCGTAGCGGGTCAGCTGCCGGGCGGCCTCGGTTTCCGTCGCCATCTCGGCGAGCGTGTGCTGGACGCTCTGGATGTCGCCGATCGGGCCGCCGAACTGCTCGCGCTCGCCGGCGTACCCGCGGGCTTCCTCCAGGGCGTGGGACGCGACGCCGACGGCCTGGGCCGCGATGGCGATCCGGCCGTCGGTGAGGACGTGAAACGCCGCCGAGAGCCCGTCGCCGACGGGCGTCAGGCGGTACTCCGCGGGGACCCGGACGCCATCGAAGGTGAGCGAGGTCGTGTCGCTCGCGCGGAGCCCGAGTTTCTCCTCGGGGTCGCCGACCGAGAGCCCGTCGACGTCGCCGGGAATCAAGAACTGGGTGACCCCGTCGTCCCCGTCGACCTTCGCGAAACAGACGATCGCCCCTGCCCGATTGCCGTTCGTGATCCACTGTTTCTCGCCGTCGAGAACGTAGGCGTCGCCCTCTTTTCGGGCCTGGGTGGTCATCTCCGCGGGGTTCGAGCCCGCCCCCGGCTCCGAGAGCGCGAACGCGCCGACGGGACGGCCCTCGGCCATCTCCGGAAGCCACTCCTCGCGGACGCCCTCGCCCGCGAACTCGGCGATGCAGGCGGTCGCCAGACAGTGCACCGAGAGGGCGGTCGCGACGGCGAGCATCCCGCCGGCGACCGCCTCGTTGACGACGGCGTAGGTGACCGGATCGGCGTCGTAGCCGCCGTACTCCTCCGGTACGGTCAATCCCGTGAGATCGAGGTCGGCGAGCCCGTCCCAGACCGTCTCGGGAAACGTCTCCTCGCGGTCGGCCTCGGCGGCCAGCGGGCGGATCTCCTCGCGGGCGAACTCGCGGACGACGTCGCCCACGGCGGCCTGCTCGTCCGTCAAGTCGGAATCCATACCCCGTCTGGGGGAGGGGAGGGCAAAAAGGTGGGTCCGGCGCCAGCGGGAGGAGAGATCAGTGAACGATGCCGTCCTGGCCGGGTTCGCCGATCTGCTCGCTCGCCAGGACCTTGTTCGCCCGGCGGAGGCGTTCGGAGAGCGCCTGGTGGGAGATGTCGAGTTCGGTCGCGAGATCCTCGAGCGAGATCCGGCGCGGGACGTCGTAGTAGCCGCGGTCGTAGGCCTCGCTAATCGCCTCCTCCTGGGGCTCGGTGAGCGCCGCGGTCGCCTCCAGGTCGGCGTTGCGGCCGGCCTCGACCATCCGTTTGACGTCGACGGTGATCCCCTGATCCTCGAGTTCGCCCACGGCTTCCGAGAGGAGGTCCCGCTGGGGAAACAGGAGGCGGAACGTCCAGTTGCTGGCCGAACACTGCGCGTCGAGGATCGTCCCGTCGTTCGAGAAGATCGCCGAACACATGTTGCCGACGCCCGCGGCGTACTCGATGCGGTAGAGCCACTCGGAACCCCCGTCGTCCTCGAGGAGGCGGTCGAACTCCGAAACCGAGGAGTCCGCCTCGAGCGCCTCTTCGATCTCCGCCCGGGGCTCGCCGGCGATCCAGACCAGCGGCATCGTCTGGAGGGGGCCTTCGGCGACGACGCTTTTGATCCGGATCTCGAGGTCGGGCAGGGCCTCGAACGTCTCGGCGAGCGCGACGTCCTCGGAGGTAAGCGCGAGTTCGGTGACGGTCGTCACGCCGTCTCACCCTCCGTTCGACCGGATGACCGATGCGCGAGCGACGGACCTCGACTGTCGACTATATCAGTGTGGATCATGGTTGGAACGGATAGGTTGCCGGGCCGACACCGCGTGGCCACCCGGATCGATCCTGTCTTTCGATACACTACCCGCTCGGTTGCCTTGTGGCCCTGACTGTTCCAGCGGTTTATATAGGGTGAGATAGCGCCCGGCGACGACACGGTCGGCGGTCGGTGACGATACGACTATAAAAACGGCCTCCGAACTCGAAGGCATGAAGGACGTCGACGACCTGATCGAGAGCGCGGCCGATCTCGCCGATCGCGGCCTCTCGAAGGGCGAGATCGCGGACGAACTCAACGTCTCCCGGGAGACGGCGAGCTGGCTCGTCGAGCGAAGCGGCGGCGCGCCGACGGCGAACCGGGAGGAGCCGGCGAGCAGTCCGGGGGACATCCACGTCGACTGGTCCGCGGTCGGCCGGGACAGCAAACGGATGAGCGCGATCGCGACCGCGATGGCGGACATGCTCGCCAAACACGGCGAGGGCGTCGATCTCACCATCGGGATCGAGAAGGCGGGGACGCCGATCGCGACGCTGATCGCCCGCGAACTCGAGACCGACCTGGGGAGCTACACGCCCGCGAAACACCAGTGGGAGGAAGGCGACATCGCCGACCTCGGGGGAACCTTCTCCCGGAACTTCGCGGGCATCCGCGACCGGGAGTGTTACATCGTCGACGACACGATCACCAGCGGGACGACGATGCGCGAGACGATCGAGGCCGTTCGCGCGGAGGACGGCGACCCTCTCGCCTGTATCGTGCTCGCGGACAAACAGGGGATCGACGAGCTCGAGGGCGTCCCGGTCTACTCGCTTTTGCAGGTCATCAGCGTCAGGAAAGACGACTGATCATCCACGGCGGAAGCCGAGTACGAACCCGCCCGTGACGCCGGCGCCGATCGAGAGCGTCGAGACGGCGCCCTCGAGGTAGGCCGGATCGGCGTACGCAGAGAGCGCGGCGATCTCCGACCCCAACGCCTCCCAGTCGACCGCGAGGATCCCCTCGCTCTCGAGGTATCGCAGGCCCGCAAGCTGGAGGCCGACGAGCACGGCGACGAGCTTCGTGGCCTTCTTCGCCACGTAACCCCCGATGAATCCGGCAGTGGCCCCGCCACCGAACTCGAGGCCGATGGTGGCCGGGTCGAGATCGAGCATATGGGCCCGTTCTCGCGGGGGAGTATGATCCTTCCGGTCGTCCCACGAGCGCCACTGGATTGAAGATACTGGGGGACCTACCGGCGGCCATGAGCGTCCCACTCGCGCCGGAGGTGACCGGCCGGCGTCCGTAGCGACTCGGCGTTCGGGTGTCGCGGGCCGTCGGGTCGGGCGCTCACCACCCACCTCACATGAGCCCACCACAGCGCGCGATCGTCGCGAAACGGGTCGATTCCGGGACTGCGGACACCGGCGAGATAATCCACCTCGCGGAGTCCGCCGGCTACGACGTCGTCGGCGAACTCACCCAGACCAGGGAGGCCGATCCCGCCCTCCAGATCGGCGAGGGGAAAGCCGGGGAACTCGCCCGGACGGTCGAGTCCGCCGAGGCGTCGGCGGTGATCTTCGACAACCGGCTGGGTCCCTACCAGATGTACAACCTCGGAGGGAAGCTTCCCGAGGACGTCGAGGTCCTCGATCGCTTCACCCTCATCCTCGAGATCTTCGGCCAGCGCGCTCGAACCAGGACCGCCCAGCTCCAGGTCGAACTCGCCGAACTGCGGTACGAACTCCCGCGGGCGGAGGCGAAGACGAGCCTCGCAAAGCGCGGCGAACACCCCGGGTTCATGGGCCTGGGGGAGTACGACGAGAGCCGCGAACGCGACATCAAAGCGCGGATCAGCCGGATCACCGACGAACTCGAGACGATCGAGCGCACCGAAGAGGACCGCCGGGAACGCCGGCGCGATTCGGGGTTCGACCTCGTCGCGCTCGCGGGCTACACCAACGCCGGAAAATCGACCCTGCTCCGGCGGCTCGCGGCCGACCACTCCGTCGACGAAAACGACGAGCGCCACGAGGACTTGGAGACGACTGCCGAGTCCCAGGACCGGCTGTTTACCACCCTCGGGACGACGACCCGGCGGGCCGACATGGAGCCTCGGGACGTGCTCGTCACCGATACGGTGGGGTTCATCTCCGATCTGCCCCACTGGCTCGTCGAGTCGTTCAAGTCGACGCTGGACTCGGTCTACCGGGCCGACCTCGTGCTTCTGGTGGTGGACGTCAGCG
This sequence comes from Saliphagus sp. LR7, assembly GCF_003344565.1. Classification (NCBI taxonomy): domain Archaea; kingdom Methanobacteriati; phylum Methanobacteriota; class Halobacteria; order Halobacteriales; family Natrialbaceae; genus Saliphagus; species Saliphagus sp. LR7. The sequence continues at coordinate 9,050 of NZ_QPND01000006.1, forward strand.
AGCCGATCGACGAGATCCACGAGAAGCTCGTCACCTCCCACGACACCCTCTACGAGCGAAACGAGGCGCCGATCGTCACCGTTCTGAACAAGACCGACCGGGTGAGCGAGGCGGAACTCGAGGAGAAAGGCGAGGCGCTGTCGGCGCTCGCGCCGAACCCGGTCGCGGTCAGCGCCCGCGAGGGGACCGGGCTTGAGGCCTTGAGAGAGCGGATCGACGCCGAACTCCCCGACTGGGAGGACGAACGGCTCGTGCTCCCGATGGCCGAGGAGACGATGAGCCTGGTCTCCTGGCTCCACGACAACGCCCGCGTCGAGGACGTCACCTACGGCGACGAGGACGTTCAGGTCTCGTTTTCGGCCCGCCCCGCGGTGATCTCGCAGGCCCGTTCGCGGGCCGGCGAGTTGCCGACGGCCGCCGAGTCCGCCTGACCCGCCCTACTCGTCGGCCAGATCCCGCAGACAGTTCGCCCCGACGAGCGCCCCGCCCACGACTGCCGCGAACATGGCCGTCAGGGGGTTGAAGACGCCGGCCACGGCGGCGGGGATCGCGATCGCGTTGTACCCCAGCGCGAGCCGGTTGTTCTGCCGGACTCGCCGGCGGGCCGCGCTCGCCAGATCGAACGCCATCTCGACCGACCCGATGTCGTCGTCGGCGATCGCGACGTCGGCCGCGTCGGCCGCCAGGTCGGTCCCGCCGCCCAGCGAGAGCCCGAGGTCGGCCGCGGCCAGCGCCGGCGCGTCGTTGGTGCCGTCACCGACCATCGCGACCCGACCCGCGAGGCGCTCGACCGTCGCGGTCTTTCCCTCGGGCGGGACGCCCGCGAACACGTGCGCGACGTCCTCGTGGCGGGCGAAGAACTCCGTGGCCGCCTCGTCGTCGCCGGTCAGGACCACGACCTCGATCCCCCGCTCCCCGAGACCGGCGATCGTCCCCGCCCACCCCTCGCGGGGCTCGTCGCCGACGACGACGAGGCCCTCGGCGGCGCCGTCCCGGCCGACGACGACCGGAAGGCGGCCGAAGCCGCGGGCCTCGGCGACTCGCGACTCGATACCCTCCTCGATTGCCCACCCCCGATCGGCGAAGAGGTCGAGATCGCCGACCAGGACGGGCGTCCCGTCGACGACCCCCTCGACCCCGGTCGCGTGGGTCGCGAACTCGCTCACTCGGTCGGTCGGGTCGTCCCCGCGCTCGTCGCCCACTCCCCCGTCCGTACGGTCGGAATCGCGGCCGAACGCCGCCACGATCGCCGCCGCGGCGGGATGGGACGCCCGCGCCTCGAGCGCCGCGGCGGCGTCCAGCAGGCCCGGGGGCGCGTCGGCCTCGACGACCTCCATCTCCCCGGTCGTGAGCGTCCCCGTCTTGTCGAAGACGACGGTATCGACGCCCCGGAGCCGCTCGAGGACGGTCTCGTCGAAGACGACGATCCCCCGCCGGAGGGCCTCCTCGATGCCGGTCGCGACCGACAGCGGCGTCGCGAACCCGATGAGCCACGGGGACCCCACGAGCAAGACGGTCAGCGAACGAAGGGCGGCGTTCGTGGCCCCCGACCCGCGCGCAGCCGCCACGAGCCCGGCGAGGACGGCCGCGCTGGCGACGACCGCGACGGCACGGGCTGCCAGCCGATCGGCCCGGCGCTGGACGCCGTGATTCCCGCTCTGGAGGCTCCAGAGGGCGGTCGTGATCCGGTCGATGCTGCTCGTCGCCTCCGGTCCGGCCCGGACGACCGCCGCGCCGTCGGTAACGACCGAGCCGCCGACCGCGTCGTCGCCCTCCTCCTTGCCCACCGGGAGGGACTCGCCGGTCACGATCGCCTCGTCGACCGTACACTCGCTCTCGACGACCCCGTCGACCGGAACTCGCTCGCCGGCACGGACGAGCACGCGATCGCCCGCCTCGAGTTCCTCGACCGGGATCTCCGCTGTCGTCCCGTCGGGTTCGTACAGGCGGGCGGCCTCGACCTGCGAGACGGTGAGGTCGGTGAGTTCCTCGAGGGCGCGTTGCTTGACCGAGGACTCGTAGAACGTCGCGGCCGTCACCGCGGCAGCGACCACCACCGCCAGGTCGTAGAAGACGTCGGTTCGGCCCAGCAACGCGGCGGCCGTGCTGTAGACGAAGGCGGCCGTCACCGTCGTCGCGACGAGCAGGTCCGTGTTGGGCCGGCGCATTCGGAGGCCGACGTAGGCCCCGCGCAACACCGGCAACCCGGTAAAGAGGAGGACGATCCCGGCCAGGACGAGCGAGAGCCGCAGAAACATGAGGCCGCCGGCGCCGTTCAGCCGGAAGGACCGCTCGAACCCCGAGAGCAGGGCCAGCTCCGTAACCGAGGCGAGATGGACCGGATAGAGGACGGCGACGTAGGGGAGCAACAGGAATGCGCCGAAGAGGAGGCCGGCGGCGTACCGAAGCTCGAGCAACCGGTCGTCCCGGCGTTTCCGCATGCCCGTCATCTCCCGGGACCGGCGCGTCGCGCCGGCCGACTCCCCCTCCTCGGTCGCCTCCGACCGGAGATACGCCGTGTACCCGAGCGTGCTCGCCGCGTCCCGGAGTTCAGCGTCCGAGACACGGTCGGGGTCGTGCGTGACCCGCATCGTCTCCGTCACGTAGCTCGCCTCGGCGTCGACGACGCCCTCGCAGCCCTCGGCGACCGACTCGAGGAACGCCTCGCAGGTCGCCGAGTGCATGCCGTCGATCCGGAGGAAGGTGCGGGCGAGGTCCTCCCGCGTGCCCTCGTCCCCGTCGGGATCACCGCTATCGTCAGTGTTCGGTTCCCCGGTCGTCGCAGGGGCCCCGAGCGTCGTCGCCACGTCCAGACAGCCGGTCGAACAGAACGTCCTCTCCCCGTCCTCGACCCCGGAGGAGGGGATCGTGCGGCCACACAGATCACACGTGGCGTCCACGGAGGCGTCCGCGTCCCGATCGGGTCCGGACACGTGCTATCCCCTCCGGGAGACGGCGGCAGGATCCCCGGCTCTCCGTTCCATGGGGCGGCGTTGGCCCCGAAGGAATAAGCAGGTTTTCACCGGCGGCGGCCCGCCCGACCCTCACCTATAAATCGCTGACCCGAGTGCCGTCGAGTATGGAACCAGTCGCAGTGATCGGTGCCTCGATGACCCCCTTCGGGAATCGGGAGGGCGAGTGGATCCTCGACTTGCTCGCCGAGGCCGGGGTCGCCTGTCTCGAGGACGCCGGCGTCGAGCCCGGGGAACTCGAGCACCTCTACGTCTCGAACATGGCCAGCGGCGAGTTCGAGGGCCAGGGCGGGACGATGAACGCCCTTGCACACGATCTGGGCGCGATGCCCGCCTACGCCGCCCGAATCGACCAGACCAGTTCCAGCGGGGGCGCGGGGATCCACGCCGCCTGGCAGTCGATCGCCAGCGGGGCAAGCGAGATGACTCTGCTCGTGGGTGGCGAGAAGATGACCCACAAAACGACCGGCGAGAGCACGGACGTCATCGCCTCGATCACCCATCCCTGCGAGTACAAACACGGACTTACCCTCCCGTCGTTCGCGGGAATGACCGCCAGACACTACCTCGAACGGTTCGACGCACCTCGCGAGAGCCTGGGGAAAGTAGCAGTGAAAAATCACAGAAACGGGGTGGACAACCCCAACGCCCAGTTCCGGAAGGAAGTGGATCTGGAGACCGTCCTCGAGAGCCCGATGGTCGCCGATCCCCTCAGACTCTACGACTTCTGTCCGATCACCGACGGCTCGGCCGCCCTCCTCTTGTGCCCGGAATCCGTGGCCCGGGAGTACACGGACGACTACGCCCTGATCTCGGGCATTTCGGGCGCGACCGACACCCACGTCGTCCACGAACGGCCCGACCCGACGGTGATGGGCGGGGTCGTCGAGAGCGGCCGGGAGGCCTACGAAATGAGCGGCTACGGTCCCGAGGAGATCGACGTCGCCGAACTCCACGACATGTTCACCATCCTCGAATTCCTCCAGATGGAGGGGCTGGGCTTCGCAGAGCAGGGCGAGTCCTGGCAACTCGTCGACGAGGGGTACACCGACCGTGACGGCGAGTTCCCGATCAACACCTCCGGCGGGCTCAAATCGAAGGGCCATCCCCTCGGAGCGAGCGGCGTCGCCCAGGCGGTCGAGGTCTACGAGCAACTGGTCGGCGAGGCCGGCCCGCGCCAGGTCGAGGCGGACGTCGGCCTCTGTTGTAACGTCGGCGGCTTCGGCAACTGCGTCATCACGACGATCATGGAGGCGGGCGCATGAGCGGCGCCGGCGAGAGCGGGGAGGCCGCGGGTGCCGACGGGACGGACGATAGCGAGAACGGCGAGCCGCCGATGGCGGCCGCCCGCTACGCCGATGGCTCGCTCGGCTACCCGCCCCACCCGCTGGGGCCCGACGGCGAGGAGCCCGTCGGCACCGTCGATCTGAGCGAGCACACCGCGCGGGTCGTCACCTGGACGACCTCCCACGCGACGCCGCCGGGCGTCCGCGAACCGAACCACGTCGCGATCGTCGAGTTCACTGTAGAGGGCGAGCCGGTCCGCGCGATCGGCCAACTGACCGAACCGGTCGAGAGCGGGACGGAAGTTCGGCCGGTCTACGCCGAGGAACTTCGCGATCCCGGGGCGGGAATCAAGGAACCCGAGAGCCAGGAGTGGGACGGCTACCGGTTCGAGCCGGTTTAAAAGGGCCGGGGTTCCGGCCCGTCGGAACGGAACGCCGATGATTTATATGCGCCCGAGCGTAATGACTGCCAATGCGAACGCCTACCCACGGTTCCGACCCGACCGACCGGATCGGTCAACTCGACGGCGACACCTCCGGCCAGCGGGCGACGAGCCCCTACGAGCCCGAACTGGGGGAGCTGCCCGAAAACGAGTTCAGCCGGGCGGACCTCGACAACGTCAACAAGACCGGGACGACGACGATCGGGCTGACGACCGAGGAGGGCGTCGTCATCGCGACGGACATGCGCGCGAGCCTCGGCGGCCGGTTCGTCTCGAACAAGAACGTCCAGAAGGTCGAGCAGATCCACCCGACCGCGGCGCTCACCCTCGTCGGCAGCGTCGGCGGCGCCCAGTCGTTCATCAAGAGCCTCCGCGCGGAGGTCAACCTCTATGAAGCCCGCAACGGCGAGAACCTGAGCATCGAGGCGCTGGCGACGCTCGCGGGCAACTTCGCCCGCGGCGGCCCGTTCTTCGCGATCCACCCGATCCTGGGCGGCGTCGACGAGGAGGGCAGCCACGTCTTCAGCATCGACCCCGCGGGCGGCGTGATGGAGGACGACTACACCGTCACCGGCAGCGGGATGCAACTCGCCTACGGCCTGCTCGAACAGGAGTACGAGGAGGGACTCTCGAACGAGGAGGCGATGGAGATCGCCGCCCGCGGGATCAAGTCGGCCGTCGAGCGCGACACCGGCAGCGGCAACGGCGTCTTCCTCTGTGAAATCACCGAGGATGGCGTCGACATCCACGGCCACAGCGACTTCGACGACGTCCTGTAGACGGTCCGGCGTCAGTTCCCGCGGGATCTCGGATGGGTTCGTTTTCGAGGACGGCATCGATGGGTCCGGAAAGCGGTAGTGACGACCTCGGAGACGGCGACGGCGACCGCCGAACCATGGCGAGGCCGCTGCGAGTACCTCAGCCACCCCAAAAATGATGGGGACCGTCCGGGACCATCATACGTGCCAAGACGTACCATCCGGGTCTGTCTCTGTCTACTATTGGTAGTCGGAGCCGGATGTATCGGGAGTCCATACGGGTATCCGGATGATCCTCCGGAAGACGAGGACTGCGTGTACCCGGACGGCGTCGATCCGAACGTCCCGAAATGTTACGTCAGCACCCACCCGGCCGATTTAGAGCTGATCAACGACGGGGGTGAGTCTCAGAACCTCTCGATAGAGGTCGTGTTCGAAGACGCCGAGACCGTATACGCGGATGATCTCTCGCTTGCACCACGAGATACGACGGTGGAGGAGGACGTCTTCGATCGCTCCGGGAAGTATACCATACGGGCGACGCTATCCGGTTCGGAGACGATCGTAGAAACGTGGACGCTCCAAGAACGGTACGTGGGAGAGGGTGGCCCGGGGTGGATCATCGGAATCTCCGAGTCAGGGGAGTGGTCCAGCAATAGAGCCGGCCACATGTGATGGGCGACGGCGATCAGGAGGACTCCCGGCGGATCGTCGGCGCGGCCTCGTGTTCGCGGCGTTCGACCTCGACGGCCCGCCCGGTTTCGCTCGAGCGGTAGATGGCGTCGATCACGCGCTGGACGGTCAGAGCCTCCCCGACCGTGTTCGTCGCTGGCTCGTGGCCGGAGGCGACGCAGGCGAGGAACTCGCGGTCCTGTTGTTTATAGCCCGTGATCGAGGCGTCCCCGGTCAGGTCGGTGTCGGCGTAGTGGTCACAGCCGACGGTGCCGGTCTCGAGGATCGAGAGGTCGGTGCCGCCGATCTCCATGCGTGCGCCCGCTTGCGTTCCCCGGACGTGAAGTTCGGAACTGGGCTCGCGGTTGGTCGCCCACGCGGCTTCGAGACTAATCGTCCGGCCGTCCGCACACCGGATGAACGCGGAGACGGAGTCGTCGACGTCGTAGGTTCCGGAGTCGGCCGACCAGTTCTCCCCGAAGCCGTCCGGGTCGGCATAGCTCTCCTCCCCGCCGAACGTCGAACGGGTCGTGGCGCTGACCTCGACGACCTCCGGGAAGCCGAGGACGTACAGCGAGAGGTCCAACGCGTGGACCCCGATGTCGATCAGTGCACCCCCGCCCGCGAGGTCGGCGTTCGTAAACCACGAGCCGGGACCGGGGATTCCCCGGCGGCGGACGTAGTTCGCCTCGACGTGGGTGAGGGGGCCAAAGCGCCCGCGGGCGTGTTGTTCGGTGAGCATCGTCGTTCCGGCCGTGTGGCGGTTGTGGAAACCGACCATGCACTCGGCGTCGGCCTTTCTCGCGGCCGCTGCGATCCGTTCGGCACTTTCTAAGGTGTGTGCGAGGGGTTTCTCGACCAGGACGTCGCGACCGGCCTCCAGGGCCGCGACGGCGATCGGCTCGTGAAACCGGTTCGGGGTCGTCACGACGACGGCGTCGACGTGTTCGTCGGCGACGAGGTCGTCGTGGTCCTCGTAGGTCGGGACCCCGAACTCGCGTCCGAAGCGCTCGCGCTGGGGCGGGGAGACGTCGGCGCCCGCGACGACGCTCGCGCCGAGATCGTGCATGCTGTTGGCGTGGAGTTGCCCCATCCCCCCCAGGCCGACGACCCCGACGCCGATGTTGTCGAATTTCACGACGAAACCTCCGATTTATTCGGTCGACGGGAGAGCGGAGAGCAGCCAATCGTCAGTTGTGCTGTCGTTCGAGAACTGTGCCGACGCTTCATTGGTAGAACTGGAGGATCCGACCGGAATAAGGGTTGTGACTGATCTTCTGTGAAGATCAGTGACTGTTCGGTTACCGATCCGTTCGGCCCGCGAGTAACCAGTGGTTTCGACGGTCAAAACGAGAGGTAACCGTCGTCGGTGACCACGCCCGAGAGCAGGTCGATCGGCGTCGCGTCGTAGTTGGGGTTCTCGATCGAAAACCCCTCCGTGGGCTCTAACATGACCTCGCTCGGGGGGCGAAACTCGTTTTCGAACGCGAAGCCGTCGGTGATGATCTTCGCGGCCGAGCCGAGCACCGTCACCGGCACCTCGAGTTGGTTCGCGGCGGCGGTGATCGGGAAGGTGCCGATCCGGTTGTAGAGGGTCTCGCCGACGATGCAGTCCATTCCGACGACGACCCGGTCACAGTCCTCGAGGAAGTAGCCGCTCGCGCTGTCGGTGATGAGGGTGACGTCGATGCCGTCGATCGCGGAAAGCTTGCGGGCGGTCTTGCGGCCGACGTAGCGCGGGCGGGCCTCGGTGACGTAGACCTCGAAGCTCTTTCCGTCCGCGGTCGCGCCCGCGAGAGCGGCCTCGACCGTCGAGGAGTAGTCGTGGGTCAACAGGGTCGCGCCGTCGGCAAGGAAGTCGGCAGCGTTTTCGGCGGCGCGTTCCTTCCCGTTCTCGACGCGAGTGACGACGGCGTCGATCCGCTCCCGGGTGAGTTCCTTGGCCTCCTCGACGGAGCCACAGTCGGCGTCGGCGACCGTCTCGACGACCTCGCGGACGGCGTTCTGGAGGGAGGCATGCGAGGGGTTCGACCGGCGCAACACCGCGCCGTTTCGCTCCAGGTCCCTGACGTACTCCTCGACGGTGGCGAACTCCCGCTCTAGGAGTTCCTCGAGCGAGCGCGTCGCCTTTACGGCGACGACCGAGGAGCTGTGGGTCTGCATCTCGCGGAGCTCCTCGACCGTTTCGTCGATCATACGAGGGTCTCCGCGGGGCGAGCAAAAGGTGTTCTGGTGCGAGGGCTTAGGGTCCGTCGACGGGTAGGAGGGGTATGGTTTCGGTCAGCTACACCTGTCCTCACTGCGGGGCCGTGATCGATGTCGAGCGCCCGCCCGAGATCGCCGACCGGTCGGTGACGCTTACGGCCCAGCCGGGGTGGGAGTACGCGACCCTCGACGACCCCCCCGAAGCGCGCGAGGCCGCCGACGGGATCGTCTTCGAGTGCGGGGAGCGAGAACGGACGGAGGGCTGTGGCCGCCCGTTTTACCTCAACTTCGTTCGGTTCGAGAGCGGGGTCGAACTCGAGCCCGATCCCGCCGAGTTCGGCGGACCGCGCTTTGACTTCCGGCCCTGACCCACAGCACAACCCTTTTCGACGGCCGTCGCCCATCCCCGCCATGGACGACGACGCCGTTTTCGACCTGCTTCGGACCGTCGAGGACCCCGATCTCGGCGACGACATCGTCTCGCTAGGGCTCGTAAACGAGGTCACCGTCGACGGCGACGACGTGGCGATCGACCTCGCGCTCGGGGCACCGTACTCCCCGACCGAGACGGCGATTGCCGGCGAGGTCCGGGCGGTCCTCGGCGAGGAGGGGATCGATCCCGAGCTCTCGGCGAGCGTCCCCGACCGCGATTCGGGCGGCGAGGAGGCGGTCCTCCCGAACGTCAAGAACGTGATCGCCGTCTCGAGCGGGAAAGGCGGCGTCGGGAAGTCGACGATCGCGGTCAACATCGCGGCGGGGCTTTCGGATCTGGGTGCTCGCGTCGGCCTGTTCGACGCCGACGTCTACGGCCCAAACGTCCCCCGGATGGTCGACGCCGACGAGCCGCCGATGACGACCGAGTCCGATACCCTGGTTCCCCCGGAGAAACACGGCGTGAAGCTGATGAGCATGGCCTTTCTGGTCGGCGAGGACGACCCCGTCATCTGGCGGGGGCCGATGGTCCACAAGGTGATCACTCAACTGACGGAGGACGTCGAGTGGGGTCACCTCGACTACCTCGTCGTGGACCTCCCGCCCGGAACCGGTGACACCCAGCTGACGATGCTCCAGACGATGCCCGTCACCGGGAGCGTGATCGTCACGACGCCCCAGGACGTCGCCCTGGACGACGCCAGGAAGGGGCTCCAGATGTTCGCACGCCACGACACCGTCGTGCTGGGGATCGCCGAGAACATGGCGACGTTCGTCTGTCCGGACTGCGGGAGCGAACACGACATCTTCGGCGAGGGCGGGGGAAGGGAGTTCGCCGACGAGCACGACCTCCCGTTCCTCGGTTCGATCCCGCTCGATCCGGCGATCCGGAAGGGCGGCGACTCGGGCGAACCCTCGGTACTCGCGGAGGGCGAAACGGGCGACGCGCTTCGGAATCTCACCGAGACCGTCGCGAACAACATCGGAATCGTCCACCGGCGGGCCGCGTCGGCGGCCGTCGCCGAGCGGAGCCCGCCGACCGAGTGAGATCGTTCGAAGACCCCGAGCGCGTTCTCCCGGCAAGATACGTATGGATGGTTATTAATACCGTCCGCTGACACGACCACGCCATGGGCCGCGATAACGCGACGGGAGCCGTTATCGCGCTGGTCTCGCTGGTCGTCCTCGCCGTCGTCGCGTCGTCCCTTCCGGCATACGTCCCGGCCGACGGCCCCGACGTGACCGCCGACGGATCGGACGTCCACCCGGAGGACGACGACTCCCGCCAACCCGTCGGGGCCACCGGACTCGTACCCTGGGAACTCCTCCTCCCCATCGCGTTCCTGTTCGCCGGACTCCTCGCCCTGGCGACCGTCTACCGGATGCTCCGCCGGCCGGCCGATCAGGACGTCTCGGTCGAAGGGAGTCCCGACCCCCTCGACGGATCCGAGGAATCCGACGATCCGGACGACGAGGAACCGCTCGAGACCGTCGCGGAGGCCGCCGGAGCCGCCGCCGACCGTCTCGAAGGCGACGCCGTCGAGAACGACGTCCATCGCGCGTGGCGGGAGATGACGCGGGCGCTCTCGGTGTCGAACCGGCGGGCGAGGACCACCGGGGAGTTCGCCCGAGCGGCGGTCCGGGCCGGGATCGACGAGCGGGACGTGGAGATCCTCACGGAACTCTTCGAGGACGTCCGGTACGGCGGCCGGGAGCCGACCGAGGACGACGAGCGCCGGGCGATCAAGGCGCTCCGCCGGATCGAGGGCGCCGACGAGCGTGATCGGTCGTGAGCCCGCGCCGGTTTTCGGTCGCGGTGGGGATCGCCGCCGCGCTCGGCCTCGCCGGACTCCTCGGGCCTCGCTACGTCGATCCGCCGCTCCCGACGGGGACCGTCCTGATCTTTCTCTTCCTCGCGGTCGGCGTCGGGATCCCTCTCCTGTTCGTCCGGCGGATCGGCAGCGAGACCGAGCGGCCGTCGCTCCCGAAGCCCGAACGCCGGGCCCCGGTCGAGACGCCGGGCGAGCGCGTCGACTCGTTGCTCGCGGACGCCGCCATCGAGCGCGGCCGGACCTCCTACGCGCTGAAGCGCCTCCACGGACGGCTGCGGGAGGTCGCGGTCGAGACCCTCGTCGCCCACGGGCGGCTCACGCCGGCCGAAGCCACGGAGCGCCTCGAGAGCAGGTCGTGGACCGACGAACCCGTCGCGGCCGCCTTCCTCGGCCACGCGTCCGACGACCTGGCCGACGCCAGGGCGATCCGCGACGGCGCGAGCGATGTCCGCGAGGCGGTCGAACGGACGATCGACGAACTCGTCCGGGCGACCGGCCGGATACCCTCGCGGGAGCCGGCGGCGGGGATCGGGCGCCGGCTGCTCGACCGGCTCCGACCGCGGGAGCCGGAGCCGGCGGGGTACACCGTCGAGCCGGCGGAAGCGACGGTCAGGGCGACCGACCGATGGCACGGGGTGAGCGCGCTCGCGCTCGTCGGCCTCGGCGGCGGGGTCGCCGTCGGAGAGCCGGCGCTCGCCCTGGTTGCCGCGGCGGGCGTCGGCTACGCGGCCTACGCCCGCAGCGAGCTTGGGGGCGTCCCGCAGCTCTCGGCGACGCGATCGATCGATCCCGAGGAGCCCGCTGCGGGCGAGGAGCTGACGGTCACCCTCACGGTCCGGAACGAGGGCGAGGCCCCCCTCCCCGACGTGCGGCTGATCGACGGCGTCCCCGAGACTCTGGAGGTCGTCGCGGGCTCGCCCCGCCGGGGCACCCCGCTGCCCGCCGGAGGCGAGACGACGCTCGCGTACACGGTGCGGGCCCGGCGCGGGCGCCACGGGTTCGGCCCGGTCCGGGTGCTCGCCCGCGACGCGGCCGAGACGGTCGAACACGACCTGACCGTGCCGGCCGAGACCGAACTCGTCTGCCGGCCGGAGTCCGCGGCGGCGGCGGCCGACCTCTCGCTCCGGCCGGCGGTGACGCGGTTCGTCGGCGCGCTCCCGACGGAGGCGGGCGGCGACGGCATCGAGTTCCACTCGACCAGGGAGTATCGTCGGGGCGACCCGATGGCCAGAATCGACTGGCGGCGCCTCGCTCGGACGCGAGAACTCTCGACGGTCGCGTTCCGCGAGGAGCGCGCGACCACCGTGGTCGCCGTCGTCGACTGCCGGACTCCGGCGTACGCGGCGCCGAAGGGGGGTGAGCCGGCGTGCGATCGGGGCGTGGCCGCGACGGCCCGGCTCCTCGCGGCGCTGCTCGCCGAGGGCCACGCCGTCGGGCTGGCCGGGCTCTCGCCGACGCCCTGCTGGCTCGCGCCGAGCGCCGCGGGCACCACCGGGCCACGGCTCGAGGCGGCGCTTTCGACCCACCCCGCCTTCGGCCAGCGCCCGCCCGAGGACTACTGTGACACCCGCGAGTGGCTCGAGTCGTTTCGAGCCCGGACCCCCGCCGCCCAGGTCCTGTTCGTCTCGCCGCTCCGGGACGCCGAGGCGGCCCGCCTCGCGCGGTCGCTCGACGCCTACGGCTACCCGGTGACGGTGCTCAGTCCGGATTCCACAGGAAGTTCGACCCCCGGCGGACGGGTCGCCGACCTGGAGCGCCGCGTCCGGCTGTACGACCTCCGGCGCGCGGGGGTTCGGGTCGTCGATTGGGGAGCCGACGACCCCCTGGAGACCGCCCTCCGGCGGGCCACGACCCGGTGGTCGGGATGACCGGGCGGCCGACGCGGGCGAGCGCGGCGATCGCGCTCGGCTCGAGCGCCCTCCTCACGGTTCTGGCGACGACCTGGCACCCGGTGGCGTCTCTGGCGGCTCTCCTTGGAACGGCCTGCGTGGCCGCGGGGCTGTACCGGCGCTCGCGGTCGCTCCCGGGCGTCGGGTTCGGGGCGTTCGTGGTCGCGATCGCCGCCGGGGCGATCGCCGGCGCGCCGACCGAGCCCGTCCTCCTGGGGACCCTCTGTGCGGTCCTCGCGTGGGACGCCGGCAGGCGATCGATCACGCTGGGGGTCCAGCTCGGCCGGGAGGCCGACGCGCTCCGGCTCGAACTCCTCCACGCGGCCGCGAGCGGGGCCGTCGGCGCGTTCAGCGTCGGGATCGCCTACGGCCTTTCTCGATCGCTTTCGGTCGCCCTCCCGGCGTTTGCCGTCCTCTTACTCTGTGGCTGCGTTCTCGCCTTGCTGTTCGCCCGGCGGGCGTGAGCGCGCCGTTTTTGTAGCTCTCGCCCGAACCCAGCCCGTGGACGCGAACCAGGAGACCCGGGAGAACCCCTTCGGGATGGACGAGGAGTGTCCGAACTGCCCCGCGCTCGTCGAGAGCCGGAGCCAGGTCGTCCACGGCTACGGCGACGTCGGCGCGGACTTCCTGTTCGTCGGCGAGCGCCCCGGTCCCGGCGCCGACGAGATCGGCGTGCCCTTCGCGGGCGGCGAGGACGGCGACGAGCGGGGCGAGAAGCTCCAGTCGATCCTCCGACGGCTGGGGCTTCTGGTCACCGACTCCGATCCCGAACGCCCCGAGATCGTAAACGCCTTCGTCACGAACCTGACCCGGTGTCGCCACCCCGACCGGGCGCCGACCGACGAGGAGATTTCGACCTGCGAACCCTACCTCAACGCCGAGATCAGGATGATAAACCCCGAGATCCTGGTTCCGATCGGCGAACGCGCCCTGGCGGAACTCGGCGAGGAGTACACGACGACGCCCGTCTCCGACCTCGATATCGTCGCGGATCACGGGCGGGCGATCCGCGGGCGCGGGTTCGAACTGGTTCCAATGGTCGACCCCGCCGACCAAAGCGACGACCGGACCCAGGAGTGGGTCGAGGAGTTTTCGGCGCTGATGGCCGGCGACTACCGCCAGACCAAGGGGCGTCGGAGCCGGTAACGCTGCCGGAATCGTCGGGAACACGGCGGCTATTAGCGGATGCGTTCCTCCGGCGCCCTTCGGATTGTGCATCCTGTGCATCCAACACGACGAGTGGGTCTCCGGCGATCCCGCCACAACGATCGTGAACGATCGTGGCAGAGATTGCCGCACACGGACACCGTTATGAGGGTGGGGCCGCCTACCTCCACCAATGAGCGTGCGCGTAAACCGGCCTACCGCCCGGGAATGCGAACTCTGTGGTCGCCTCGAGCGCTGGGACGGCGACCTCGGGGCCTGGCAGATCGGTCGAGTCGAGGGGGAACGGCGGGCGGGAAACCCACATTGCATCCACGAGTGGGACATCAACGGATCGTTCAACCCGATCTCGGACAGCTAGCCGCGGGTTCGACCCGAGCCGGTAGGGGCTCTCCGTATTCGTCCGGTATCCGAGAGGACGGCGGGGACGTCTCCACGGCGATCGCGGCGTGAGGAGGAACCCGTCGGCGACAGCGGCCGGCGGGTGATCCGTCGGAGTCGCCGCCACACGAGGCCGTCGAACTGCCCGAAAAAGCAACCCTTAACACGCGCGCGGCGGTTCGTTGGGATATGGCTGGAACCATCGAAGTGCTCGTCCCGGGTGGCCAGGCCAACCCTGGCCCGCCGCTCGGCCCCGAGCTCGGACCGACGCCCGTCGACGTCCAGGCGGTCGTCGGCGAGATCAACGACCAGACCGAAGCGTTCGACGGCACCGAGGTGCCCGTCACCGTCACCTACGAGGACGACGGCTCCTTCGAGATCGAGGTCGGCGTCCCGCCGACGGCGGCGCTGATCAAGGACGAAGCCGGCTTCGAGACCGGCAGCGGCGAGCCCCAAACGGAGTTCGTCGCCGACCTCTCGATCGAGCAGGTGAAGACGATCGCCGAGCAGAAACGGCCCGACCTGCTCGCCTACGACACGAAAAACGCCGCCAAGGAGGTCGTCGGCACCTGTGCCTCGCTGGGCGTCACCATCGAGGGCGAGGACGCCCGCGAGTTCAAAGCGAAAGTGGACGCGGGCGAGTACGACGACCGGCTCGCGGCCTGATCGGCTCCCGTTTTTCCCGGACCCGGCCTCGAGAGTAGCCTCACCGACGGCGCCGCGACCCCTATGCCTCCCGACCGACGAACGTCTTGTACTTCAGGTCCTCGTCGCGCAGTTCCTCGAGGATCCGCTCGACTAACACCTCGGCGGGGTCGTGGAGGCCCGAGACCCGCTCCTCTAACTCCTCGAAGCTCTCGAAGGGCTTGCGCTTTCGTTCGTCGAGGATCGAGTTGCGCAGTTTCTTCCCGATCCCCGGGAGGAGGTTGAGCTGGTGGAGCCGGAGCGTGATCGGCTGGGCGTCGTTGTAGAAGCCGACGAACCGCTCTTCTTCCTCCTCGACCAGGTCGGCGACGACGTACTCGAGTTCGGACTCGGCTCCCGAGGTCAGGTCGTCGTACGTGACCTCCCGGAAATCGACGACCACGTCGCGCTCCTCGGCCGGCTCGACGACGACCCGGGTCCCGATCGTGAGCCGCTCGTCCTCGTCGAAGGCGACCTCGTAGAGCCGGAAGTTCTCGAGGCCGAGGGCGTACCCCGCGGGCGACTTCTGGTACTGGGGACGGCCGTCGTCGGAGAGGCCGTGGGGGAGGTAGTCCAACACGACGGCGTGACGTACGGTCGGCTCGTCGCTCTCGGCGTCGGTCATTGCCCGCGGATACGGCGACCGTCTACTTAAAGAGTCTGCCGGCCCGCCTACGCGTACCGGGTGACGACGTTCAGGATCTCGTCCAGTTCGTCACCCGAGAGGGTGTAGCGCTGCTGGGCGTAGACGGATCGGAGCTCGTCGCGGTCGCGTGGAAGCAGGTTCGCGATCTTGTAGGCCGTCGGCTCGTCGACCTTCTCTATGTCGCGAAGCTCGGAGACGAGTTCGCGGGACTCCTCGGGCGAGAGGACCGAAAACCGGTTGGCGTGTTCGATGGCTCGGGCCAGTTCGTAGGGGAGTTCGCGGTCCTCGTCTACGGAGCGTTCGGCCTCGAGGTCGGCGAGCAGTTCCTTGGTCTCGGGGATGGTGAGGTACTCCTCGCTTCTGATCTCCTTGAAGATCGTCATTCCTGGTCCTGGCTCTGGAGGCTCACCGCGTCGGGATCCTGTCCCCGGAGGTGGGCCGCCGAGACGATCAGGGTCTTCTCCTTGCCGCCGTCGGTGATCGAGACCTTGAACGACTTCCCTTGCTTGCCGAGGACCTCGCCGGTCTGGCCGTCGAAGCGGGGGTGGTAGCGGCCGTCGGGGACGCTGGGATCGATCTTGAGGTGGACCTTCTGGCCGACCTCGTACTCCTGGATCGCGCGCTGTGGCGGCGAGGTCCCCCGGTCGCGGGGGTCGTTCGAGAGCGTTTCCCTGGTTCCTTGGCGGGGTCCGTCGGAGTGGGGCATGGTCGTTGGCCCCCTCTTATCCGGTAACGACTATAAAAGACACGTTCCACGGGCGTCGCGGGCGATGGGCGTGCGGGTCCGTCCCTGACCGGGACCACGCTTATCCCCGGGCCCCGAGTCGGTGTCGACATGCCGGGAGCACGCGCCGCCGTCGGCGACCGGGTCACCCTCCGGACGGTCGAACGCGAGGACAGGGACTTCCTCCAGCGCGGGTCCGCAAACCCCGAGATCAGGTACCCGATGGGCGCCCGTCTCCGGAGTCGCGAGGAGATCGAAGCGTCGCTCGAGGACGAGGCCGACCGGTGTCTGGTCTGTCTCGACGACTCCGACGCCGGTCCCGGCCAGCCTGAAGGGGACACCCGGCCGATCGGCGCGGTCACGGTCGAGGACGCCGGCTGGAAGCGCCCCGAACTGACCTACTGGCTCGTCCCGGAGGTCCACGGCGAGGGCTACGGGAAAGAAGCCGTCTCCCTGGCCGTCGGGTACGCCTTCCGAACGTACGACACCCCCGTGGTGAGCGCGCGGGCGTACGCGTCCAACGACGCCTCCCGCGGGCTGCTGGAGTCGCTCGGCTTCACCCAGGAGGGCGTCCTCCGCGGGTTCATGTACGTCGACGGCGCACACGTCGACTGTGCGGTCTACGGGTTGGGCCGCGAGGAGTGGGAGAAGGGGTAAGGATAACCTACCTCCGCTGCCTCGGCCCGGTATGGACGACCACGACGCCGACCCCGAACGCGACGGCCCCACGGAGCGGTTCCGGATCGAGACCCGATCGGTCCACGCCGGTCAGGCCCCCGACCCCGAGACCGGCGCGCTGATGACGCCGATCTTCGCGAACTCGACGTACGAACAGGACGCCCCCGGCGCCCATCGGGGCTACGAATACTCCCGAACGGGGAACCCGACCCGGACGGATCTGGAGGCGAACCTCGCCGACCTGGAGAACGCCGACTTCGGCCGCGCGTTCGCCAGCGGGATGGCCTCGATCAACACCGTCTGTAACCTCCTCGAGGCGGGCGATCACGTCGTCACCGGCAACGACGTCTACGGCGGCACCCACCGCCTCTTTACGCAGGTCTACGAGGAGTACGACCTCGAGTTCTCGTTCGTCGATATGACCGACCTGGAGGCGATCGAAGGCGCGTTCCGCGAGGAGACCGAACTGCTCTGGCTCGAGACGCCCACCAACCCGCTCATGTCGATCGCCGACATCGAGGGCGCCGCGGAGATCGCCCACGCGAACGACGCGCTCTGTGCGATCGACAACACGTTCGCGACCCCCTATCTGCAGCGGCCGCTCGATCTCGGGGCCGATATCGTCTCGCACTCGCTGACGAAGTACCTCGGGGGCCACTCCGACGTCGTCGGCGGCGCGCTCGTAACGAACGACCCCGACCTCGACGAGCGGTTCGGCTTCTACCAGAACTCCGTGGGCGCGACGCCGGGCCCCTTCGAGTCCTTCCTGGTCCTCCGGGGCACCAAGACCCTCCCGGTCCGGATAGACCGCCACTGCGAGAACGCCCACCGGGTCGCCGAATTCCTCGACTCTCACCCCGACGTCGATCGGGTCCACTACCCCGGCCTGGACTCTCACCCGGGCCACGACCTCGCCGCCGAGCAGATGGACGACTTCGGCGGGATGCTCAGCTTCGAACTCGACGCGACCTTGGAAGAGGCGGGCGAGGTCGTCTCCGCGACCGAGGTGTTCACCCTCGCCGAGAGTCTCGGCGGCGTCGAGAGCCTCATCGAACAGCCCGCGCCGATGACCCACGCCGCGATCCCCCGCGAAGAGCGCCTCGCCGCCGGGCTCAGCGACGCCCTCATCCGCGTCTCGGTCGGGATCGAACACGCCGACGATCTGGTCGCCGACCTCGAGGGCGCGATCGAGTCGGGGCTCGAGTAGAGACGGTCCCAACCGTGAACTAAACGACCAGTAGTCTTTTGTTGGTTAAATATGTTTATTTCCCATGGTATTAGAAGCGCTCCTCAGTACGAGTATTTTCCTCGGGGTGTTGTCACTCGTAGGTGTGGTTGTCGCGTCATACGCTGGAACAACGCTGGCATTGAAACGGTTTTTTGGAGACCGACACGGCAGCGCCCACAGCAGGAGTACTGATAGCCGTCTCCCCTCTACGTAACGAGGGTGTTCGATTCGTTCGCAGAAGCCGATAGCCTCCCCAACGGTACAGAGCGCGATTGTTTACAAAACTGATGGGTGTCCGGATCGAGAACGGCTTAGATTCGGCCGACGTTCTCGACTTCGACGCTCTCGACGTCCTCCAGGCCCGCGAACTCCTCCTCGACGGTTTCGGTGCCGCCGGCGTCGTCGGGGACGATCACGGTGGGGTGAAGCGAGACGAGGCCGAAGGCGACCTCCTCGCGTTCGACGCCGTTGATCTTCGCGCCCTCGGGAAGGGAGGTCTCGAGTCGCTCCTGGAGGGCGTCCAGGTCGACCTCGGGGCTGGTCGGCATCACCTTGAGTTTGGCTGCGACCTTCGCCATGGTCAGGGACCCAGGAAGCCGCAGTCGGGACACTCATAGAGGTTGCTCTGCTTTCGGCACTTCGCACAGCGGTAGATGACGGTGCCACAGTCGGGACATTTGAACCGGGCGGCGTTCGTCCCGGCGACGCTGATCCCACAGGAGACACACGAACGCGTGCCTTGCTCGTCGGTCGTGCTCATACCCTTCCGTTCGTCCGTTCGCTTTTAACGGTTGTCTTTCGGCGCGTCCCGGCGGGCCGGCGCCGCGGTCGGCCCCGGGGGGACGTACATTTTTGGCTCCCCGCCACCCAGTTGGGGTGTGCAAGCGTACGAACGCAAACAGCTCCTCGAGCGCGTCGAGCGCGAGGGCGCGACCGTCGGCGCGGAGATCCCCGACCGGATCGAGATCGCCGGCGAGGAGATAGACCTCCAAGAGTTCGTCTTCGAGATCAAACGCCGAGAGACGGTTCCGGAGGGCGAGCGCGAGCGCGTCGAGCACGCAAAGCGCAACCTCCGCCGGGAGCGCCTGCGCCGGGTCGAGCGCATCGAAGAGGACGACATCGACCGCGCCGAGGGCGAGGAACTCGCGGGCTCGATCATCGGCATCGACCGGGCGCTGAACGCCTTAGAGAGCCTGGGACCGACTGACCTCGAGGCCGAGTCGAAGGCCCAGGAGGCAGCCGACAAGAAGCGCTGGACCTCGTTCCTGAAGAAGGCGCTGGGGAGAGACGACGGCCCGAGCCGGCGGGGGCGGTGATGGCCCGCGCCACCAACGCCGAACTCGCCGCCCGCTTCGAGGAGTTCGCCGACCTGCTGGAGGCACAGGACGTCGAGTACAAGCCCCGAGCCTACCGCCGGGCGGCGGAGGCGGTCGCGGCCCATCCCGCACCGATCGCGGACCTGATCGAGTCGGGCAACGAGGAGGCCGTCGAGGGGATCGAGGGCGTCGGCGACGCCATCTCGGCGAAGATCGAGGAGTACGTCGAGACGGGGGAGATCGAGGAACTCGAGGGCCTCCGCGAGGAGTTGCCCGTGGATATGGCCGCCCTGACCCGCGTCGAGGGCGTCGGCCCGAAGACCGTCGGCACGCTCTACGAGGAACTGGGCGTGCGAAATTTAGACGACCTCGAAGCGGCGGCCGAGGCCGGCGAGATCCGGGAGGTGAAGGGGTTCGGCGAGAAAACCGAACGAAACATCGCGGAGGGTATCGAGTTCGCCCGGACGGTGGGGGAACGTCAGTTGCTTGGGGAGGCACGGCCACTGGCCGACGACGTGCTCGCCTTCCTCGAAGGCGTCGACGCCGTCTCTCGGCTCGACGTCGCGGGCTCGATTCGCCGGTGGCGCGAGACGATCGGCGACGTCGACGTCCTTGTCGCCAGTGAGGACGGCGAGGCGGTCGTCGGCGCGTTCGTCGGCTGGGACTCCGTGGACGACGAGATCGAATCCGGTCCCGAGAAGGCCTCCGTCCGGGTGGGCGAGGTCCGTGTCGATCTCCGGGTGGTGGTCCCCAAGGAGTTCGGCTCCGCGCTGCAGTACTTCACGGGGAGCAAGGACCACAACGTCCGACTCCGAAATTACGCGATTGACCGGGGGCTGAAGGTAAACGAGTACGGCACCTTCGACGTCAACGGGGTCGAGGATCCCGATTCCGGACAACGAGTCGGCGAGCGCGTCGCCGGCGAGACCGAAGAGGGCATGTACGAGGCCCTCGACCTCCCGTGGATCCCGCCCGAACTCCGCGAGGATCGGGGAGAGATCGCCGCCGCCGCTGCAGGCCAGCTTCCCGACCTCCTTACTCGCGAGGACGTCCGGGGTGACCTCCACACCCACACCGACTGGTCGGACGGGACCACCCCGATCGAGGAGATGGTCGAGGCTGCCGCCGATCGGGGGTACGACTACTACGCGATCGCCGACCACGCCGAGGGGCCGGGCGTCGTCGCCGACGTCGGCCTCTCGCCAGCGGAGATCGACGACCAGATCGCCGAGATCCGGGCGGTGGACGCAGAGCGGGAGATCACGGTGTTCGCGGGGATCGAGGCGAACGTCGACGCCGAGGGCGAGGTCGACCTTCCCGAAGAGATCGTCGAGAAACTGGACCTCGTCGTTGCCTCCCCCCACAGCGCCCTCGATCAGGACTCGGGGGCGGCGACCGACCGGCTGCTCGCGGCGATCGAGAACCCCGCGGTCGACATTATCGGCCATCCCAGCGGCCGACTCCTGAACCAGCGCGAGGGGCTTTCGTTCGACGCCTCGGTGTTGGGCGAGGCCGCAGCCGACCACGGGACGGCACTGGAGGTAAACGCCAACCCGAGCCGGCTCGACCTCTGGGGAAGCGCCGTCCAGGCGGCGATCGAGGCGGGGGCAAAAATCGCTATCGACACGGACGCCCACCGGCCGGCGACCCAGGAGTACATGCGCTGGGGCGTCCACACCGCCCGGCGCGGGTGGGCTGAACCCGGCGACGTCATCAACTGCTTCGAGGAACAGGAGCTTCGGGCGTTCCTCGAGTGACTGCCGGAGCCCCCGGTTTGATCCCCTCGCGAGTCGAAGCGTCGGTATGGCCCCGACAGCCAGCTTCGACTTCGAGGGATCGGTCGCAGTCGTGACGGGCGCGAGCGGCGCGCTGGGGAGCGCGGTCGCCGAGCGCTTCGACGCGGCGGGCGCGACGGTGTGTGCGATCGACGTCGTCGCCCCCGACGACGAGGACGCCCTCCTGTCCGCGGAGGGAATCGACTTCCGGGAGGCGGACCTCACCGACGAGGGGGAAGTCGAGAGAGTGGTCGAGGAAATCGCAGACGACCACGGCGGGATCGACCACCTGCTCAACATCGCCGGCACCTGGCGCGGCGGCGACCCCGTAGAGGAGACCGCCCTCGAGACGTTCGACCTCCTCGTCGACGTCAACCTCAAAACGGCGTTTCTCGCCTCGAAACACGCCCTCCCCCACCTCCAGGAGCGAGAGGGGTCGATCGTGAGCGTCAGCGCGAAGTCCTCGCCCTCCGGCGGGGAGGGTGACGGACTCTACCGGGCGACGAAGGCCGGAATCCGGCTGCTGACGGAGACGATCGCCGCCGAGAACGTCGGCTCCGTGCGTGCGAACTGCGTCATGCCGAGCGTGATCGACACGCCGGCGAACCGGGAGATGATGCCCGACGCCGACCACGACGAGTGGGTCGATCCGGGCGAGATCGGCGAGACCATGCTCGCGCTCTGTAGCGATGCGACGGCCGTGACCAGCGGGGCGGCGGTGCCGGTGTACGGCGACGCCTACTGAATGGGGTTGGAACCGGGTTTCCGACGGAGAACATCGTCACACACGCTTTTCACGACGGCGCGCCAACACGACGGTATGGCACTCGGGTACCGCGACCGATCGCCGCTGGTCGCCGCGTTCGGACTCGCCGTCGCCGTCGTCGCGATCGTCGGCACGCAGGTTCTGGGTTGGGAATGGGGTTCCGGGCAGCTCGTCCCGACGCTCGTCGGCGTCGTCGTGGCCGGGATCGCCGTCGTGGCCGTTCTCCGCCGGCTGTCGGGCTGAGGGGTCCGGGGGCCGAAGGCGCGCGCCAGCGGACATCCGACGATACCCGTTCTCGCGGGTTCTGATAGACGTATGATCGGTCTTCGGGCCCTGGAGTGCGTGAACTATATGGCGGCTCCGGCTCACACTCCGCACGAGTATGAGTACAGTCGATCTCGGAGGGGGGATCTCGAGGCTGACGTCCGAGCGGACGGTTCGCGCGCTCGTCGTCGTCGCCGCCGTCGTCCTCGCGCTCGATCTCGTCCGTCGCATCTACACCGGCTCGCTGACGCTCGGAACGCTCGGTTTCTACCTCTGGAACGGGATCGTCGACGGCCTCGTCTTCGGGCTGGCGGGGATCGGGCTCTCGATGACCTACAGCATCCTCCGGTTTGCGAACTTCTCGCACGGAGACCTGCTGACGACGGGGGCGTTCTCGGGGTGGACGGTCGCGTACCTGATCGCCGGTGCGGGGATCGCCGACACGAGCAGCCGGCTCCTGCTTCGGGCCGACGGGGGGGCACCGCCGGGCCAACTCGATCTCCAGATCCTCGGCGAGCCGATCGCGATCCTCGCCGGATTGGTCGTCGCCGCCCTCCTCACGGTCCTGATCGCCCTCGCGATCGACCGGGTGGTCTACCGCCCACTGCGTGACGCCGGCGGGATCCCGCTGCTGATCGCGAGCGTCGGGGTCGCCCTCGCCTTGCGATACTTCATCGCGCTGGTCTACACCTCCCAGAACCGAGCGGTCACCGCCTCCTCGCCCGAGTGGAGCTCGCCCGTCTTCTTCTGGACCGAGGGGGTCAACGTCCAC
Source organism: Saliphagus sp. LR7 (assembly GCF_003344565.1). Classification (NCBI taxonomy): domain Archaea; kingdom Methanobacteriati; phylum Methanobacteriota; class Halobacteria; order Halobacteriales; family Natrialbaceae; genus Saliphagus; species Saliphagus sp. LR7. Next base: position 31,937 of record NZ_QPND01000006.1, read on the forward strand.
GAACTCACGATGGTCGTCTCCGCGACGGTGTTGATGGTCGGGATCCACCTCCTCCTCCAGTACACGAAACTGGGGACCTCGATGCGGGCGATGGCCGACAACAGGGACCTCGCGCTGATCACCGGGATCCCGACCGAGCGCGTCGTCCGTGCGACCTGGATGATCGGCGCCGGCCTCGCCGGCGTCGCAGGCTACCTGATCGTCCTCGATCGGGGAACGATCACGATCAACCTCGGCTGGTTTCTCCTCCTTCTCATCTTCGCCGCGGTCATCCTCGGCGGGATCGGCTCGATCTACGGCGCGATCGTCGGTGCCCTGATCATCGGGCTCACGATCAACGTCTCGCTGGTCTGGATCCCGAGCGACATGAACGAGATCGCGGCGTTCGGGCTGATGATCCTCGTCTTGCTCGTCCGTCCCCAGGGGCTGTTCGGGGGGGTGGAGACGGCATGAGCGAGCACGGCGATTCGCGGCCCCAGTGGGTGACCGACGCGCTCCTGATCGGCGGCGCCCTGCTCGCGACGTACGCCGTCTTCACCGTCTTCGGGCTGGTCCTCGGCCTCGACGTAAACGGGATCGTGAGCACCCTCCAGCGGGTCACCTTCTTCGCGGCGGTCTACGCCCTGCTCGCGCTCGCGCTCAACCTCCACTGGGGGTATACGGGACTGTTCAACATCGGCGTCGCGGGCTTTATGGCCGTCGGCGTCTACGCGATGGGACTTCTCTCCTCGGCCGAACAGGGGTTCGGGCTCCCGCTGTGGATCGGCGTCGTCGGGGGGATGATCGCGGCCGCCCTCGTCGGACTGCTCGCGGCCCTGCCCGCCCTGCGCCTCCGGGCGGACTACTTCGCGATCGTCACCCTCGGGCTCTCGGAAATCATACGGCGGGCACTGCTCTCCTCGTCGCTCCGGGAGTTCGAAATCGGCGGGCAGAGCCTGGGAACGGGCGGCGGCAGCGGGATCGGGTTTCCCGCGACCGAGGGCGTGGTCGACTACGTCCTCTACGCCGGCGCCGAGCGCGGGGGCGACCCCGCCCTGCTCGGCAGCCTGCTCTTCCCGCTCGCCGAAACCGTCGGGATCCAGCCCTCGGTCGTGCGCTCGAGTGTCTACACCGCCCTGCTGGTCGTCTTCGTGATCGCCTTCTACCTGATCCTCTCGCGGATCGGGGCCTCCCCGTTCGGCCGCGTACTAAAGGGGATCCGCGAGGACGAGGTCGCCGCCCGGTCCCTGGGGAAACACACGAACACGGCGAAGATCAAGGTCTTCATGCTCGGCTGTGCGCTGATGGGCCTGGCGGGGATGCTCTGGCAGGGAAGCCGCGGGACGGTGACGCCGAGCCAGTTCATGCCGATCGTCACCTTCTACGTCTTCGTCGCGCTCATCGTCGGCGGCTCGGGCTCGAACGCCGGCAGCATCGTCGGCGGTCTGGTCTTCGCCGCCGCGCTCTGGGAGGGGCCACCGTTCGTCCGCCGGATCATCCGGGCGAACATGGACGTGAGCACCCCGACGACGATCTACGACGCCCTGCTTCCGCTCGCCGATCTGGACGTGCTCCCGCTCGTGGGCTACCTCGTCGGGAGTTTAGACGAGATCCGCTTCATGATCGTCGGGATCGTCCTCGTCGTCCTCATGCTGTGGCGTCCCGACGGCCTGCTCGGCCACCGCAAGGAGATCGCCGCCGCCACCGACCTCTCGCGGCCCTCCCGGCGGGCCGGACGGGAAGGGGTCGAGGAGGGGGGAGACCCATGAGCGAGACGAGCGAGGCCCCGGCCGAGCAGCGAGATGCCGGCGAGGCGCTGCTCGCGGTCGAGAACCTCCGGAAGACCTTCGGCGGGATCGTCGCCGTCGACGACGCCAGCTTCTCGGTCGAGCGGGGGACGATCACCGGGCTGATCGGACCCAACGGCGCGGGGAAGTCGACCACCTTCGACTGCATTACGGGAGTGTACACGCCCGACGCCGGCACCGTCACCTTCGACGGCGAGGAGATCACCGGCCGGTCACCCCCTGCGATCGCCGACCGCGGGCTCGTCCGCACGTTCCAGATCGCCCGGGAGTTCCCCGAGATGACCGTGTTGGAGAACGTGTTGCTCGCGCCCAAAGACCAGCTCGGCGAGTCGCTGTGGCGCTCGGTCGCCCCGATCGCTCGCCGGGAGGTCGTCGAACAGGAGGAGGAACTCGTCGAACAGGCCTGGGAGACCCTCGAGTTCTTCGAGATCGATCACCTCGCCCGCGAGTACGCCGGCACGCTCTCGGGGGGCCAGCGAAAGCTCCTGGAGCTCGCGCGGGCCCTCCAGACGGAGCCCTCGATGCTCCTACTCGACGAGCCGATGGCCGGCGTCAACCCCTCGCTGGAGAAGAAGCTCTTAGAGCGGGTCCACGACCTCCAGGAGCGGGGATACACCTTCCTCATCGTCGAACACGACATGGACGTCATCATGAACCACTGCGAACGAGTGATCGTCATGCACCAGGGCTCGGTCCTCGCCGAGGGCGAACCCGCCGCGATCAAGGAGGACGAACGGGTGATCGAGGCCTACCTCGGGGGTGAGAACTGATGGCCGCCCTCGAGGTCGCCGATCTGGACGCGGGCTACGGCGAGTTACAGGTCCTGGAGGGCGTCGACATGACGGTCGAAGACGGCGAGTACGTCAGCATCGTCGGCCCGAACGGCGCGGGGAAGTCGACGGTGATGAAGTCGGTCTTCGGGCTGACGACGGTGATGGGCGGGCGGATTACGTTCGACGGCGAGGGAATCACCGGCCGCCGCCCCGAGGAGATCATCACGACCGGGATCGGCTACGTCCCCCAGAACGACAACGTCTTCCCGTCGCTTTCGGTCCGGGAGAACCTGGAGATGGGCGCGTACATCCTCGAGGACGTCCCCGAAGACCGGATCCAGCGGGTGTACGACCGGTTTCCCATCCTCGAGGAGCGGGCCGGCCAGAAGGCGGGGTCGCTCTCGGGGGGCCAACGCCAGATGCTCGCGATGGGACGGGCGCTGATGCTCGATCCCGAACTCCTCATGCTCGACGAGCCGAGCGCCGGGCTGGCCCCCGACCTCGTCTCGGAGATGTTCGACCGGATCGACCGGATCAATGCGGACGGGACCGCCGTCTTGCTGGTCGAACAGAACGCCAAGGAGGCCCTCGCTCGCTGTGACCGGGGGTACGTGCTCGTCCAGGGCCAGAACCGCTACGAGGACAGCGGCGACGCCCTCCTCTCCGACGAGCAGGTCCGCCGGGAGTTCCTGGGCGGCTGACCGAATCAAAAAACGAGGATCCGTGAGTCAGGCTTCGTAGTCGATCTCGTCGACCGTCTCGACGCCGTCCATGCTGAACTCGAAGATCTCGTAGGTAACCGCCTGCATGTCGCCGTTGTCGTCGAAGTCGACGCCGCTCGAGGCGCCCTCGTACTGGACTTCCTCGCCGTCGGCAACCATCGAGACCCCCTGGGCCAGGTTCTCCGGGCCGACGACCTCGCCCTCGGGGTTTGCGACCGCCCGGATGTTGTCCCGGACGGCGGTGCCGTCGTTCTCGCCGGCCGCGACGTTCGCGAGGATCAGGACCGCGGTGGCGTCGTAGGCCTGTGCGGTGAAGACGCCGGGCGAGGAGCCGTACTCCTCCTCGTACATCTCGGTGAACGCCTCGACCTGTGGACCCGCGGCCAGCGGTGCCGTCCCGATCACGTTGGCCATCTCGTTGTCGACGTTGCCCGGAAGGCCGTCGTCCCGGAGCCCGTCGGTGACCATGATCGTCGTCTCGCCGTCGTCGAAGTCGGCGTAGTAGTCCCGGAAGATCTGCTGGCCGCTCGCGGGGTAGCCGATGACGATCATCAGGTCGGGATCGTCGGCCAGCGCGGTCTCCAGCACCGAGGAGTAGGAGGGCTGTTCGGCCTCGAAGGCGACGGTCTGGCTGACCTCCCCCCCGAGTTCCTCGAACGCCGAGACGAACGATTCGGAGAGCTGCTGGCCGTAGTCGTTGTTGAGGTGGAAGGAGGCGGCGGTCTCGAACCCCTCCTCGTCGGCGAGTTCGGCCATCACCTCGCCCTGGAGCGCGTCGCTCGGGCAGGTCCGAAACAGGAAGTCGTCGTCCTCCAAGTCCGTGATCCCCGGGGCCGTACTCGCCGGGGAGATGCCGACGACCTGGTTGGGCGCGAGGACGTCCGTCGCGACCGGGATCGTCGTCGAGGACGCCGCAGCGCCCGTGATCCCCGGGTAGCCCGCGTCGACGAGCGCCTGGGCCGCGCTGAGGCCGGCCTCGGTGTCGGTCTGGGTGTCCTCCTCGCGGATGTCGAGTTCCAGGCCGGTGCCCTCGAGCTGGGCGCCCGGCAGGATCGCGCCGTCCCGGATGGGTCCGCCAAGGTCGCCCAGATCGCCGGTCGTCGGCTGGAGGACGCCGACCATGACCTCGCGGCCGATGTCGATCTCGACGTCCTCGGCGGTCTCGTTGCCGCCGGTTTCGTTGCCCTCCGACTCGTTGTCGTCGGTCCCGTTGTCCTCCGTTTCGTTGCCGTCGGTCTCCTCAGTCCCGTTTTCGGTTTCCGCTTCGGTTTCGGTCCCCTCCGTGTCGTTACCGTTGCCGGTGTCCTCGCCGTTGCCGGCGTCGGCGGCCTCCTCGTCCTCGCCGTTGCCGTTTCCGTTGCCATTGCCATTTCCATTGCCGCCTCCGCCGTCGAGGCAGCCGGCGAGCCCGATCGTTCCGGTCACGCCCGCAGCACCGATCCCACGGAGAACGTCACGTCTGTCTATTTTCCGCGCCATACCCGGTACAGAGAGAGGGATAGCATAAATCAGTTGTGGGGAGTTCGAATTCGTGCGAAGCAAGCACCGGTCCCGGCGTCGTCGTGGAGTCCCAGAACGCTTTTTGTGCCCGTGGCCGTTGGCCCGCCAATGACCGCGAGCCGGGAGGGGCGAGTCGCATGACGATGGAAGACCGGATCGAGGAACTCGAGGCGCTCCGCGAGGAGGCGCTCGTCGGCGGCGGCGAGGCCAGGATCGAGCGCCAACACGAGAAGGGGAAGATGACCGCCCGCGAGCGGATCGACTACTTCCTCGACGACGACACCTTCACCGAGTTCGACCAGCTCCGGACCCACCAGGAGAGCAACTTCGGGATGGAAGAACGCAAGATTCTGGGCGACGGCGTCGTCACCGGCTACGGGAAGGTCGACGGGCGCACCGTCTTCGTCTTCGCCCACGACTTCACCGTCTTCGGAGGGTCGCTGGGCGAGGTGTTCGCCGAGAAGATCACGAAGGTGATGGACCAGGCGATGGAGGTCGGCGCGCCGATCGTCGGGCTCAACGACTCCGCGGGCGCGCGCATCCAGGAGGGCGTCAAGAGCCTGGCGGGCTTTACGGAGATCTTCCAGCGCAACCAGCAGGCAAGCGGCGTAATCCCCCAGATCTCGGGAATCATGGGGCCGTGTGCGGGCGGGGCGGTCTACTCCCCCTCGATCACCGACTTCATCTTCATGGTCAAGGACACGAGCCACATGTACATCACCGGCCCCGGGGTCACCGAGACGGTCACCGGCGAGCAGGTGACCCACGAGGAACTCGGCGGCGCGATGACCCACGCCGATCGGACCGGGGTCGCCCAGTTCGCCTGCGAGGACGAGGAGGAGGCCCTCGACGACATCAGACGGCTGCTCTCCTATCTCCCACAGAATAACGTCGAGGACCCCCCGCGCGTCGAGCCCTGGGACGACCCCGACCGCCGGGACGACGCCCTGAAATCGATCGTTCCGAGCAGTCCCCAGAAACCCTACGACATGACGAACGTGATCGATTCGGTCGTGGACGAGGGCTCCTTTTTCGAGGTCGCGGAGAACTTCGCGAAGAACATCGTCGTCGGCTTCGGCCGCCTCGACGGCCGTTCCGTGGGCCTCGTGGCCAACCAGCCCCGAGTCAACGCCGGCACGCTCACCGTCGACGCCTCGATGAAGGGCTCGCGGTTCGTCCGCTTCTGTGATTCCTTTAACATCCCCATCGTCACCTTCGTGGACGTCCCCGGCTACATGCCCGGCACCGACCAGGAGCACCGGGGAATCATCCGCCACGGTGCCAAACTCCTCTACGCGTACGCGGAGGCGACGGTGCCCCTCCTCACCGTGATCACCCGGAAGGCCTACGGCGGCGCCTACTGCGTGATGGCCTCGAAGAACCTGGGTGCGGACATCAACTACGCCTGGCCCACCGCGGAGATCGCCGTCATGGGCCCCCAGGGCGCCGTCAACATCCTCTACCGGGAAGAACTCGCCGAAGCCGACGAGCCCGACCGACTCCGGGACGAACTCATCGAGGAGTACCGCGAGGAGTTCGCCAACCCCTACACGGCGACCGACAAGGGCTTTCTCGACGACGTCATCCAGCCCACCGAGACCCGCCCGCGGCTGATCGACGACCTCGAGATGCTCGAGACGAAACGCGAGGAGAGCCCCGACAAGAAACACGGGAACATCCCGCTGTGACGGGGGACGACGCCGACTCCGGAGTCGAGGGCGAAACCGAGGGAGAGGACCCCAGATACGATCTCGTCATCCCCGACGACGCCGGCGACGACGAGGCTGCCGCCATCGCCGCCGCCGTCGGTGCCCACCTCCGGGATCGGGAGGCCGCGGCAGCGGCGGCCGCCGCCGACACGGAGGAGACGTGGGACGGGAAGCGGTGGGCCTTTTCGGGGCGGATCCGCGCCCAGCAGCGCCGCCATGCCCGCGTGCCCCGGGAGGCGCCGACCGATCCCTGGGCAGCGGCGGGACGGACCGATCGGTTCTGATTGCGGTCGTCCCCAGGAGGGTCGGTGTGTTCGGGGCGATCGACGACGCTCGTCGGCTCGAGTCGTTCCGAGAAAGAAGCCGGGTCCGTCGCGAGCGATTAGCGGCCGTTTCCGTTGCCGCGGCCGTTCCCGTTTCCGCCGTTCCCGCCGACGCGTTCGACCGTATCGAGGACGTTGATGCGGCCGGCACCGAGTTCCGGACTGGAACGACCCTGAACGAGGTCCGCTCCGTGGGCGATGTTGCTCTCGACTCGCTTGACGTTCATATCGGGCCCGAGTTCACGGATGAGGCCGACGAGGCCGGCGACCTGCGGGGCGGCCATCGACGTGCCGGCCTTCCAGCCGTACCCATCGCCGGGCACGCTTGAGTAGACGAGGTTCGTCGGATACGGATACTCGACGTCCGCCTCGGGATCGACCGTCTTCGCCTGGGTCTCGTAGCCGCCGCCGGGAGCGCCGACCTCGATCTCGTTGGTGCCGTAGTTCGAGTAGAACGCCATTTCGTCGTTGGGTCCCGTCGCGGAGACGGTCATCACGCCCTGGACGGTCCCCGGGACGTAGAAGCGTCCGCCCTGCTGGAGGTTGGTCTCGGCGTTGCCCGAGGAAACCGTCAGGACCGTCCCGCGGCGGGCGACGTCCTGCATCACCTTCTGGGTCGCGACGCGCAGGCCGTCGCTGTTGGCCCGTGGCTCGTAGGGCCCCGCGCCGAGGCTGAAGTTCGCGGCGTCGGCACCGATGTCGGCGGCGTACTCCGCGCCCGCGAGGACGTCCGCGAACGAACTGCTGTCCGGGCCGAGCACCCGCACGGAGACGAGTTCGGCGTCGGGGGCGGTGCCGGTGACGCCGACGCCGCCGGTCGCCGCCGCGGTCCCCGCGACGTGGGTCCCGTGGTCGCCGCTGTCGCCGATGTGTGGTCCCTCCTCGCCGCCGTTGACGAACGAGACGCTCAGCTCCTCGTTGAAGTTGCCCGCGAGGTCCTGATGGGTGCCGTCGACGCCGGTGTCGGCGACGACGATCCGCGTTCCCTCGCCGGTCGCGTGGTGGTGGGCCTCGAACGTGTCGGTAATCTCCTTGTCCCACTGGAGGTCGGTAAACGCCGCGTCGTCCGTGTGGTCCTCCGCGATCGGTTCGGCGAAATCGACCTCGAAGTCCTCCGTCACGCCGCTGACGCCGCCGACGGAGTCGAGTTCGCCCTCGGCGTCTTCGGGTCCCGAGACGATGGTCACCGAGCCGCCCGCGAGTTCGCGGGTGACCGAGAAGCCCGCCGACTCGAGTTTCCGGCGCGAGCCCCCGGTGACGACGTAGGTGGTCGCCGATCCCGCGCTCCCGGTCCCGACGAAGCCGACCGTGAGGCCGGAGGCCGCGATTCCCTGGAGTACTCGCCGACGCGTCGATGTGTGGTCTGACATTGCTCCACACCCACTCCGACGATAGGACAGTTAATATTTATGGATTAACCATATTTAGAGAATTAAACCCAATCTGGTAAGTTGTTCGTACGAAAGACGGTCGGAATTGCTGATAAAAATGTCGTACACTCATGTCCATCGGTGTCTATTCGGAACGGTTCCGACGTTCGTCAACCCGAACGCTCTCCGGGATGACGATACGGGTTGCGAAAAAGTAAGGTGGCCGCCTTGCAACGGAACGAACAGTAATGTTCCGGAAGGTTCTGGTAGCCAACCGTGGCGAGATCGCGGTGCGAGTGATGCGGGCCTGCGAGGAGTTGAACGTCGGAACGGTCGCGATCTACTCGGAGGCCGACTCGGAGTCGGGCCACGTCAGGTACGCGGACGAGGCCTACAACGTCGGGCCCGCGCGGGCGGCGGACTCCTATCTCGACCACGAGGCGGTCATCGAGGCCGCCCGGAAGGCCGACGCCGACGCGATCCACCCCGGTTACGGCTTCCTCGCGGAAAACGCCGAGTTCGCACGAAAGGTCGAGGCCGAGGAAGGGATCACCTGGGTCGGACCCACGGGGGAGTCGATGGAGCAGTTGGGCGAGAAGACCAACGCCCGACGGGTGATGGACGCGGCGAACGTCCCCATCGTCCCGGGGACGACCGAACCCGTTACCGACCCCGAAGAGGTCCGGGCGTTCGGCGCCGAACACGGCTACCCCGTCGCGATCAAGGCCGAAGGCGGCGGCGGCGGCCGCGGGATGAAAGTCGTCGAGGGCGAGGAGGAGGTCGAGGAGTCCCTCGAGAGCGCCCGCCGCGAGGGCGAGGCGTACTTCGACAACGACTCGGTCTACCTCGAGCGCTTCCTCGAGAACCCCCGCCACGTCGAGGTCCAGATCGTCGCCGACGAACACGGCAACGTCCGCCATCTCGGGGAGCGCGACTGCTCGCTCCAGCGCCGCCATCAGAAGGTCATCGAGGAGGGGCCCTCGCCCGCCCTCGATGACGCCCTCCGCGAGCGGATCGGCGAGGCGGCCCGTCGCGGGGTCAGGGAATCGGACTACGTCAACGCCGGCACCGTCGAGTTCCTGGTCGAGGAGGACCCCGAGCGGGAGGGTGGGGAGTTGCTCGGTCCCGACACGAACTTCTACTTCCTCGAGGTCAACACCAGGATCCAGGTCGAACACACCGTCACCGAGGAGATCACGGGGATCGACATCGTGAAGTGGCAGCTCCGGGTCGCCGACGGCGAGGAGCTCGGCTTCGCCCAGGACGAGGTGGGGATCGACGGCCACGCGATGGAGTTCCGGATCAACGCCGAGAACGCGGCGGCGGAGTTCCAGCCGGCGACCGGCGGAAAACTCGTCACCTACGACCCGCCGGGCGGGATCGGCGTCCGCCTCGACGACGCCTTGCGCCAGGGCGACTCGATCGTCACCGACTACGACTCGATGATCGCGAAGCTGATCGTCTACGGAAGCGACCGCGAGGAGTGTATCTCGCGGTCGCTGCGGGCGCTCAGAGAGTACGGGATCGAGGGCGTCGAGACGATCGTTCCGTTCCACCGGCTGATGCTGACCGATCAGGCGTTCGTCGACGGGACCCACACCACGAGGTATCTAGACGAGGAACTCGACCCGGCCCGGATCGAGGAGGCCCAGGCACAGTGGGGGACCGAGCCCGCCGACGGGGGAGACGACGAGGAGGTCGTCGAACGCGAGTTCACCGTCGAGGTCAACGGCAAGCGCTTCGAAGTGAACCTAGAAGAGCGGGGCGCGGGACCGATCGCGGTCGGCGGAGCCGACGCGGGCGGTGGCGGCGGCCGTGCCGACCCGCCCGAACGGGCCGACACCGGCGACGACGACGCGATCGAGGGCGACGGCGAACGCGTCGAAGCCGAGATGCAGGGGACCATCCTCTCCGTCGAGGTCGAGGAGGGCGACGAGGTCGAAGCGGGCGACGTGCTGGTCGTCCTGGAGGCGATGAAGATGGAAAACGACGTCGTCGCCTCCCGCGGAGGAACCGTGACACGGATCGCCGTGAGCGAAGACGAGAGCGTCGACATGGGCGATACGCTCGTCGTTCTCGAGTAGCGCCCCCGCGGGGCGGGCTCCGAGAGGACCCGAAAACTACCCGCCGGCGACGGCCGACGCCCGCCGGACGCTCCACAACGCTTATTCGAGCGCGCCGGGCTTGTACTACCAATGGCCCTGGACGACGTTTTCGGCGACATCTACGCGAACGTCGACGCGGTCGCGCTGTTCTCCCCGAGTGGCTCCTACTACGAGCGGCTGATCGGCGCCGACGAGGAGGTCGACGTGATCGTGTTCGCGACCGAGAACGACGTCGGTGCCGACGCCTTCGTCGAACTCCCCATCGAGTTCGACGAGGTCGAAGAGCGGGTCAAGTTCGGCATCGAGGGCGCCCTAGAACAGGAGCTGATCGACGACGGCGACGTGCTCGCGTGTGCGACGGAGGTCTTCGACGGTAGCATCGACACCGTCTCGCGGGTGCGCGCCGACGAGGACGACCGGCTGGGGATCTACGACCTCTTCGCGAAGTCCCGCGCCGAGCCCGAGGTGATCAAGTCGGTCCTCGAGCTCGTGATCGAACTCGGGAAGAAAGGCCAGAAGGGGAAACCGGTGGGGGCGCTGTTCGTCGTCGGCGACGCCGGGAAGGTGATGAACAAGTCCCGGCCGCTTTCCTACAACCCCTTCGAGAAGTCCCACGTCCACGTCGGCGACCCCATCGTCAACGTGATGCTCAAGGAGTTCTCGCGGCTCGACGGCGCGTTCGTCATCAGCGACGCGGGCAAGATCGTCTCGGCCTACCGATATCTCGAACCCTCCGCTGAGGGGGTGGACATCCCGAAGGGGCTCGGCACCCGCCACATGGCCGGTGGCGCGATCACGCGGGACACGAACGCGATCACGATCGTTCTCTCCGAGAGCGACGGGCTGGTGCGGGCGTTCAAGGGAGGGGAGATCATCATGGAGGTCGACCCGGAGGCGTACTGACGATGGAGTTTCAGGTCCTCATCGAGGAACCCGTGGTGGTAGCAGCCGCGGTGTTGATCCTGGGGGTCGCCGTGGGCTACCTCGTCGGCAAGCTGAACAAGGAGCTGTTGACCGCCGCGGGGCTGGGAGAGGCCGTCGAGGGCACTCCCTTCGAGCGATCGGCCCAGAGCCTGGGGACCTCGACGGTCGAACTCGTCGCCAGGGTGAGCTCGTGGTTCATCTACGGCATCGCTGTCCTGACGGCGATCCACATCGCACAGATCCTCGACACCGACGACTTCTGGATCCGTCTGACCCAGTTCGTCCCCCGGCTGTTCGTCGCCGTCATCGTCCTCATCGGTGGGCTCATCGTCGCCGACAAGGCGGAACTCGTCGTCGGCGAACGCCTCCGGAGCGTCAAGCTCCCCGAGGTATCCCTGATCCCACAGGTCGTCAAGTACTCGATCCTCTACGTCGCCGTCGTCATCGCTCTGGGCCAGGTCGGGGTCAACGTCACCGCGCTCCTGATCCTGCTGGCCGTCTACGCCGCCGGGATCATCGTCGTCGGCACCGTCGCGTTCAGACACTTCCTGGTCTCGAGTGCCGTCGGGATCTACCTCCTTCTCAACCAACCGTACGGCATCGGCGACGAGATCAGAATCGGGGATCAGGTGGGGATCGTCCAGGAGGTCGACCTCTTCGTCACCAAGATCGAGAGCGACGCCGAGGAGTACGTCGTCCCCAACCGGAAGGTCTTCGAGGACGGGATGGCCCGCGTCCGGGACTGACCCAAGAGTTATCCCGGCCCGCTTCCCGCCATACCTCATGACCGAGTTCGCCCGGCGAGTCGAGGCGGTGTCGATCAGCGGGATCCGGGAGGTCTTCGAGGCCGCGGGTGCCGACGCGATCAACCTCGGACTGGGCCAGCCCGACTTCCCGACGCCCGACCACGTCCGGGAGGCCGCCGCCGACGCCATCGCCTCGGGCGCGGTCGACGGCTACACCTCGAACAAGGGGACCCGGGAGCTTCGGGAGGCCATCGCCGCGAAGTACGACCGGGACTACTCCCTTTCAGTGGACCCCGGCGACGCCATCGCGACCTCGGGGGGAAGCGAGGCCTTACATCTCGCCTTGCAGGCCCACGTCGACCCCGGTCAGGACGTGATCTTCCCGGACCCGGGCTTCGTCTCCTACGACGCCCTGACCGAGATCGCAGGCGGGAAACCGGTCCCGGTCGAACTCCGCGAGGACCTCACGATGGACCCCGCCGCCGTTGAGGCGGCGATCACCGACGACACCGCGGTCTTCGTCGTCAACAGCCCCGCGAACCCGACGGGCGCGGTCCAGAGCGAGGCGGACATGCGCGAGTTCGCCCGGATCGCGGACGAACACGACGTCCTCTGTATCAGCGACGAGGTGTACGAACACATCGTCTACGAGGGCGCCCACCGGTCGCCGATGGAGTTCGCCGAGACGGACAACGTGGTGGTCGTAAGCGCCTGCTCGAAGACGTACTCGATGACCGGCTGGCGGCTGGGCTGGGTGATCGCCTCGACCCGACGGATCGAACGGATGCTCCGGGTCCACCAGTACGCCCAGGCGTGTGCGTCGGCACCGGCCCAGTACGCCGCCGAGGCCGCCCTCTCCGGCCCGCAAAAGCGGGTCGGGGAGATGGTCGACGCGTTCGAGAACCGCCGGGACCTCGTCGTCGACGGCCTGACCGACGCCGGCCTGGAGGTGCCGACGCCTCAGGGCGCCTTCTACGCGATGCCCCGAGTGCCCGAGGGCTGGTGTTCTGAGGTGGTCGACCGGGGCGTCGTCGTCGTCCCCGGCGAGGCGTTCGGCGCGGCCGGCGAAGGGTACGCCCGCCTCTCCTACGCCGCCGGGACCGAGGAGCTGAAGGAGGCACTCGAGATCATCGACGGCGCGACGCGGGCGGTCCGGTAGTCCGCGGTCGCTCGTGGTCGGCAGGGATCGCCGATCCGTCCGACAACCCCCTGTTGCACAACAGTTATCGCTCCGGGATCACAAATCGTGTCATATCACCGCATGCAACGGAACGGGATTCACGGTCTCAGCCTGAGAGCGACCGATTCGGCCGTCGCGCTGGTATCCGTGGTACTGCTGGTCTACGTCCTGGTCATGCGACAGTTACTTCTCGGGATGATACTCGTCGGTCTCCTCACGACTGTCTATCTCGGATACACGATCGGAGGCGCGAAGTACGCGGCGGGCGTCTTCGTGGTCGACGTGTCGTTCCTCGTTCTTCTGGTCATCCTCGGCGGGATCATCCTCTGAAAACACGCACGTGATCGATGGCCGAGTTCAGTCGTCGCCGTAACAACCGGTCCCTTGATCGGCCGTGAAATCCCAGCAGGTCGCTCGCCGGCTCACGAGTCGAGGATCTCCCCACAGAGCCGCTTCGCCTCCGCGACGCGTTCGCGTGCCCGCTCGGAATCCACCTCGCCGACCTCGGAGAGCAGTCGGTCGACCTCCCCGACCCGCTCGCGGGCGACCGTCGTCTCCAACTCGTTCATCGCGGCGTCGCGGGCGACCGCCTCGGCCTCGCCGAGCCAGCGGTTGGCCTCCCGGTCGATCGGCAGTTCGCTCGTGGCCTCGAGGGCGGCGTACAGTTCGTTGAGCCGGAGCTCTATGGGGTCGCCACCGTCGTCGTGATCGGGGACCATGGTCGGCGTTCGGCGTCAAGACCCGTTACGGTTGGGCCGGAAGGTGCGAAGTAGGCCGCGGTATTATACGCCCGACCGTGGAACGAGGGGTATGGCACTCGCGACCGGCGGGTCCGGGAAGGGGGCGGTCCTGCGGGCGTACGCCTCGCAGGTCCACCCCGTCTTCATGACGCCCCCGATCGCCGCCTCCCTGTTCGGCGCGATCCTCGCCGACGCGATCGATCCCCTCGCGGCGGCCGTCCACGCCGTCGCGATCTTTGCGGCGGTCTACACCGCCCACGTGAAGGACGGCTACGTCGACTTCTACGGCCGCGGCGAGGACGAGAGCCATCCCCTCACCGCACGGGGCTGTCGGGTCGGCCTCGTCGGCTCGACCGTCCTCTTCGGGACCTGCTCGCTGGCGCTGTGGGTCCTCGCGACCCCGCTCGCGGTCGCGCTCACCCTCCCGACGTGGGCGATCGGCTACCTCCACGCGCCCCAACTCGATACGAACCCCCTGACGACGACGACGGGCTACCCCCTCGGGATCGCGCTCTCCGTTCTGGGGGGGTTCGCCACCCAGGCCGGCACCCTCTCTCCGCTCGCCGTCGCCTTCGCCGTCGTCTTCCTCGTGCTCCTCTCGGGGATCAAGGTGGTCGACGACGCCCAGGACTACGACTACGACCGTTCGATCCGGAAACGAACCGTCGCGGTCGCCGTCGGCCCCTCGCGGGCCTATACCGTCGCCTACGGGCTGATGGCCGGGGCGCTGCTCGCCGTCGTCGCGGGCGCCGCACTCGAGGTGTTCCCGCCGACGGCGGCCCTGGCCGCGGCTGCCTTCGGGAGCGTCGCCGCCGTCGCCCGCCGGGCCGACCCCGAGATCGCGACGATGCTGTTGGTGCGGGGGTCGTACGTCTTCCTCGCCGTCCTCGTCGCCGCGGTCCGGTTCGAACCCCTCGCCGCGCTCGGGTGACCGGCGGCGGTCGCGCCGACAGGGTAATACGTCGGGATTGCACAGGGAGGAGCGGTGAGCGATCCCCGCGTCCGACCGTTCCTCCGGGCCCGCCTCCGCCCCGGAGACCTCGCCGTCCACGCCGCCGTCGCCGCCCTTCTGGTCGGGGTCTACCTCGCGCCGGTCCCCTACACCGAGTTCCTGTTCCGGCCCGCCACGAGTGGACCCCGTGAGGCCTACCTCTCCCTGCTGGGCCACGCCAACGCCGTCCACCTCGCGGGCAACGTCGCCGGCTACCTCCTCGTCTCGCTGCTCGCGCTCTGCCTGCTCGCGCCCCGCCGGCGGCTCTACTACGCCTTCGTCGCCGCCCTCTTTCTGATCGTCCCGCCGATCGCGGCGGTCGTCATGGAACCGCTGCTCGCCCGGACCGCCCCGGCAGCGATCGGCAGCTATCGCGGCGCGGGCTTTTCCCTGCTGACCGCCGCGCTCGTGGGGCTGCTCACCGTCGCGGTCGCCGTCCACCAGGCCGACCGTCTGGCGGGACCGCTCCCGCCGGAACTGGCGGCCCCGGCACTGTTCTCCGTCGCGCTCGCGGTTCCCGCACTCCGGTACGACGCCCCACGGATGGCCACCGCTGTCGCCGCCCTCTTTGGCTTGGCGGGACTCGCCTACGGTACGGGGGTCCTCGCCCGGTCGTACCGACGCCGGCCCGTCCTCGAGGTCGCCCTCTCGATGACCGCCCTCGCGACCTTCCTGGGCGCGGCGAGCGACCTCTTCCCGCCACGACCGGGCGTGGTCGGGATCGAACCCCACTTCGTCGGTCTGCTCGCGGGCTTCGCGCTCTCCTGGCTCGTCTGGATCGCCTGGCGGGGGCTGGCCACTCAGTAGCCCTCGAGAACCCCCGGAGCTTCGCCCGCTCGCAGGGAGCTGGGAGCGGTGACAGCCCTCGATCGGAACCCTCACCGTCCGACGTCTCCGGGAGTCCGGATAGTCGTCTCCCCACGAGTGGGGGAATACGTTTACGTTCGTCGCCGAACGTAGCCAGTATCGATGTCGCTTCGAGAGCTCGTCACGTGGCGACCGTTCCAGCGGCGTCGCCGGGCGGTCGTGAAGACCCTCTGTTACCGGCTGTTCATGGTCCTTATCACGGTCGGCGTCGCCTTCTTCGTCACCGGGAACACGGCCGACGCGATCAGCATCGGCCTCGTCACGAACGTCGCCAAGACGTTCACCTACTACGGCTACGAGCGCGTCTGGGACCACATCGCCTGGGGAGTGGCCTCCGACTGAGAGCGGAGTGGCCCCGTGTCATAGGGTCGGAGACGACGATTTACCGTTCGGTCGCGACGACGTACTCCGACCCTATCAGTCGTCGGCGACCGCCGGAGTCTCCCCTTCGGTCTCGAGGAGTCGGTCCAGCGCGTCGACCATCGCGACGACGCTCGCGCGGGTGATGTCGGCCTCGCTTCTGGCGACGCTCACCGAGCGGTCGTCCCGGCCCATGGTGACCTCGACGGTGACGACGGCGTCGGTACCGCCGGTGACGGCGTCGACGTGGTAGGACTCGAGTTCGGCGTCGCCCGCCGGACCCAGCGCCTCCCTGACGGCGGCGACGGCGGCGTCTACGGGGCCCGAGCCGGTGCCGCTTGCGACTCGCTCCTCGCCGGCGACGTCCAGACGGACGCTCGCGGTCGGGACGGGGCCGCCGCTGGTCGCCGAGAGGTCGAGCAGTTCGACGGTGCGCTCGCGGTCGCCGCCGGTGACGTCCTCGGCGACCGCCAGCAGGTCCGCGTCGGTGACCCGCCGGCCACGGTCGCCCAGTTCCGTCACGCGATCGGCGATCTCGCCGACCTCCCCGTCGCTCGCGGCGACGTCGTGTTCGTCTAGCGCCGCCCGAACGCCGGCCCGTCCGGCGTGTTTCCCGAGCGCGAGCCGGCGCTCCCGGCCGACGGTTTCGGGCGGGTAGGGCTCGTACATCGCCTCGTCCTTCAGCGTGCCGTCGGTGTGGATCCCGCTCTCGTGGGTGAAGGCGTTCTCGCCGACGACGGCCTTGTTCGGGGGCAGCGGGACCCCCGTGGTTCGGGAGACCAGCTGTGCGAGGTCGTACAGCCGCTCGAGCTCGACCGTCTCGATCCCGTAGACGTGCGAGAGCGCGATCGCGACCTCCTCCAGGGCGACGTTGCCCGCGCGCTCGCCGACCCCGTTTACGGTGCAGTGGACGAGGTCCGCCCCCGCCGCGATCGCCGCGAGCGCGTTCGTGACCCCCAGCCCGAGGTCGTCGTGGGTGTGGGCACTCACGGGCCCCAACTCCGACAGCCGGGAAACGGCCTCGTGGGTGCGTTCGGGACCGGTGTGGCCGACGGTGTCGGCGAAACAGATCCGGTCGGCGCCCGCCTCGAGCGCGGTCGCCATCAGCTCCTCGAGATAGTCGAGGTCGGCCCGGGAGCCGTCCTCGCCGATGACCTCGACCCAGAGGCCCTCCGCCTTCGCATAGGCGACGAGATCGGCGGTCGTCTCCCGGACGTCCCCGCGGGTGCTTCCGACCTTCCCCTCGACGTGGCGGTCGCTCGCGGGGACGACGAGGTGGATCCCGTCGACGCCACAGTCGACGGCGAGGTCGACGTCGTTCCGGATTCCCCGGCAGAAGCTGGTGACTCGAGCGTCGAGGTCGAGGTCCGTGACCCGTGAGATCGTCCGGCGCTCGCCGGGGCCGGTACAGGCACTGCCGGCCTCGATGACGGGGACGCCCGCCCGGTCGAGTTCGCGCGCGATCTCGGCCTTTTCGTCGGGCGAAAGCGAGATTCCGGGGGCCTGCTCGCCGTCCCGAAGGGTCGTGTCCAGAAGCGATACCTGCCGGTCGTCGTCGATCGCGTGTGCGCCGAACATTGAAGAATCGTCCCTGCTCCTACTGCCCGCGAATTTCGCGGCCAGCCGCCGTGTGGCGACTTCCTCTATCCTCCATGGGCTCTCGTGCCATGTCTACCCTCAACCTGGGTCGGCCCTCGCTTAACCCTGCCGGTTGTCGAAACATCTGCCGGCCCCTGGACCGTCGTCCGCCCGATCCTCGAGGACGAGTCGATCCCCGACCGAGAGCCCGTCGGCGCCGCCAGCGGGGAGTTCGACCACCCTGTCCGCGCGGGCGAACCCGAACCCGCGGAAGGGGCGCATCCGCTCGATGCGCTCGACGCTCCCCGCTACGAGCCAGCAGACGCCGATCGTGTCGGGGACGAAGAGGGTATGGATCCCGCGCCGGCGGACCTCCGGGAAGTCGAAGACCAGCGCGTAGTCGGCGGGGACCGACCGGAACATCAGCCCCCTCGCCCGTTCGAGCGGGGAGTCCGCGAACTCGACGCGGCTCGCGACCACCGTCCGGTCTTCGTTCCCGTTCTCGGGTTCGCGTACGAGTTCCACGAGCGGACCTCCCGGAGTCGGGACAAAAAGCTCTCGGTGGGGCAGAGGATTCAATGTCCGGGACCCCGTTCGAAAACCCGATGGAGAAGACGCCCCGGGGGACCACCGTCGGCGTCGACGACCCCTACGACCACGCCGGGGTCTGTGACCACCTCACGGGCGAGGGCCGGTGTCGGTACGCCATCGAGCACGCCGAGGCCGACCCCGAGTTCGCCCGGGAGCGCGCACGCGAGGGGTACGCCTGCCCGGTCGCCGCCGACGCGGAGGCTGCTGGCGAGGAGCCCCGGTGGGCCGACTGCCCTCACTACCGCTTTCGGGCCGACGACCGGGAGTGTGCTCGGTGTGGCTTGGCGGAGCGGCCGGCCGGGCTCTCCGAGGAGCGGCCGCTGCTGGAAGAACACCACCTCTCATACGCCCGCAGCGGGAGCGGCGGAACCAACGCGGACGCTACGGACGGAAACGGCGACGACGGGACCGACGACCCCTCCCACGAGATCACGGTCTCGCTCTGTCGATGGTGTCACGCGAAGGTCCACGGCTCGTGGGCCCGGATCGACGACGACGCCTCGCCGCCGACCGAGGCCGTCGCCGCCCGGGAGGAGCGCCGGGGAAAGGAGATGGCCGAAGGGGAGTTCTCGACCGCCGCCGAACGCTACGACTTCGACTAATCGAGGATGTCACCGATCCGCCGGGGTTCGCCCTCGAGGTCGGGGTGTTCTGCGACCATCTGGAGGACCTCGTGGTCAGTGACGTCGTAGTAGGACTTCTCTACGGCCTCCTCGATCAGGACCTTCTCGAGGCGGAACTCGGTGCCCTCGTAGACCACGTCGACTCCCTCGTCGTCGAACGCGAGCGTCGTCATGGCACCTCGTAGACCGTGGGTAGCCAAAAGCCCGCGGGATCGGCCTCGCGGGATTTATTAGCCGGGACTGGGTGGATGGGGGTGTGGCGTTCAGCAGGGAGCAGTTAGAAGAATTACGGATTCCCGACGGCACCCGTGCCCGGGAACGAACGCTTTCGACCGACGGCGACGCCATCGTCGGCGCGCGCTCGACGATCGATCTCGGGCTTCGAGCGGGAGACGTCCTCGCCGGCGAGGGAGTCGAGTTCGGCGGCGACCTCGAGGCCGAGGGCGACTGCCGGCTGGACATGTGGTGTGAGGTCGCCGAAAACGTCCTCGTCGGCGGCGACGCCTACGTCGGCGAACGAACCCATATCGAGGGCGAACTCCGTGTCGCGGGCGACCTCGACATCGGCGACGACGTCGACGTCGAGGAGGGGTTCGAGGCCAACGGCTGGATCGTCATCCGGAACCCGATGCCGACGATGGTCTTTCTCTTTGCCTACCTCAAACACCTGTTCGTCGTCGGCGAGGAGGACACGGCGAACACGCTTCTCTCCCGGCTCGCAGGCGGCGAGAGCGCGGCCGACACCGACGCGGGAAACGACGGAGAGGACGGAGGGAAGGCCGACGGCGGAAGCGACCCGCTCGTGGTTCCGGGTGGGGCCTCGATCAGCGACACGGCCTGGCGGGTCTCGGCGCCGGCGACGATCGGCGACGACTGTCGGCTCCACGGCAACGTCCGCGCGGAGTCGATCGCGGTCGGCGAGGGAAACGACGTCTTCGGGAGCCTCCGGGCTCGCGGCGACGTGACGGTCGGCGAAGGAACCACGATCCACGGCGACCTCACGACCAAGGACGGGTCAGTGACGCTCGGTCCCGAGAGCCGCGTCCTCGGCGACGTCTCCTGTACGGACCTCGAACTCGGCCCCGGCGCCGAGGTCGACGGCACGATGCGAGCCGGCGGCGAGATCACGATGGCGACGGGCGATCGGCCCGACGAGTAGCCGCCACTATCCACCCCTATTCTTAAGAGTCAGTGTTACGATGTGCGGGATAGCCATGGGTCGGACAACCATACCACGCCGCGATCGACGGGGGAACCGATGCGATCGATAGTCCTCACGAAGGGGGTCCCCGACTTCAGCGAGGGGGCGGTCTCCTTCGACGAGGACGGCCACCTCGAGCGGGGAAAGACCCCGACGGTGATGAACCCCAACGACGAGAAGGCCCTCCAGGCCGCCCTCCAGACGAAGGTACGCCACGGCGGCCACGTCAGCGGGATGAGCATGGGCCCGCCGGGCTACGGCGAGGTGCTGGGCGAGGCGATGGAGGAGGTGTACGCCGACGACCTCTATCTCCTCTCCGACCGCGAACTCGCGGCCTCGGACACGTGGGCGACGGCGATCACGCTCTGTACGGGCATCGAGAAGTACGCCGACGAGATCGGCGGCGTCGACCTCGTCTTCGCGGGCTTCAAGACCGCCGACGGCGAGACCGGCCAGACCGGACCCCAGACCTGTTGGGGACTCGAGTGGCCGATCGTCACCCACGTTCTCGCACTCGACATCGACCCCGACGAACGGCGCCTGCGGGCCAAGCGGCTCGTCGAGGGCGACAGAGACGAGATCGAGACCGTCGAGGCACCCCTGCCGTGTGTCGTCATCGCGGACCCGGAGTTCTCGCCGACCTACCGGAAGGCGTCCCACCGGCTCACCCACAAACGGCTCCGGGCCGAGACACGGGAACGCGCCGAGGAGTACGAAGAGCACATGACGACCTGGAACCAGCAGGACCTCAACATCGATCCCGACTACATCGGCCTCGACGGCTCGCCGACGATCGTCTCCTCGGTCGATCCGATCCCGAAGGCCCCATCCGAGCGGGAGGCGACGGTGATCGAACCCGGCGGGGAAGGGATGGAGGAACTGTTCGGGGAGATGAACGAGTTCGCGGCCGCGAGGGGTGACTGACCGTGGTCGATCCCGACGAACACACCGTACGCGAACTCGAGGACGAACTCGACACCGTCGAGGACGTCGAGGAGTTGAACGCGGTCCTCGAGGCCGAACGCGCCGGCAAGGATCGCAAAACGGCCCAGGAGGCGATCCGAAAACGGATCGACGTCTTGGATGGCGACGAGAGCGAGGGCCTCGAGGGCGACACCGAGACCGAAGGCGAGTACGAGGACACCGAGGAAACCGTCGGCGAGGAGGCCGAAGCGGGCGACGAGGCGATCGACGCCGACGTAGACGAGGAGGATGCGGATGAGGACGAGGCGGAACCCGAGGAGGAAGACGACGGGCTCTCCCATCCCACGGCCGACAAGCGCCACGTCCGGGCCTTGGAGGACGGCCACTACGAGGACATGTGGGTGTTCTGTGAGACCCAGGGCGGGGAGCTACTCGACGTCTCGAAGGAGATGCTCGGGAAGGCCCGGGAGCTGATGGACGACTACGCCGAGGACTATGAGGAAGAGAACGTCGTCGCCTTCCTGATGGGCGACGACTGCGAGGGGCTGGCCGAGGAGGCCGTCGCCTACGGCGCCGACGTCGCGGTCTACCACGACGACGATAGGCTGGAACGCTTCCTGCACACGCCCTACACGGAGGTCTCCTCGCACATGGCCCGCGGGGAGGGAACCACCGAAAGCACCGACTGGCGCGAGTACGACAAGCCCCGCTACGTCCTCTTTCCGGCGACGAACAACGGGCGGGACCTCTCGGCGCAGGTCCAGGCCGAACTCGATTCGGGGCTGGCGAGCGACTGTTCGGACCTCTACATCGAGGCGACCGAGATCTCGAACCCCGTCAAGACGGGCGAGCCGGGCGTCAAGAAGACGTTCGAGCGCGTGCTCCACATGAAGCGCCCGGACTTCTCCGGGTTCGAGTACTCGACGATCCTCTGTCTGGACAACCCCGGCCGGGAGTTCCACCCGCAGGGCTGTTCGGTCATTCCGGGGAGCTTCGAGCCGATGGAGCCCGATTACGACCGCGAGGGGCTCGTCGTCGAACACGACATGGAACTCGACGAGGAGTGGTTCGACGTCGAGATCACCGAACACGACCGGTTGGATGCGGGCGTCGATCTCACCGGCCACGAGGTCGTCGTCTGTCTCGGCCGGGGGATCGCTGACGACCCCACCCTCGGAATGGAGCTCGGACTCGATCTCGCCGACGCCTTCGAGGACGCCGCCCTGGGGATCACGAGAGGAATCGTCACCTCGTCCTACCAGTTCGAGGGCCACGTCGAGCAGTACTCGAAGGAGGAACGCCAGATCGGCGAGACCGGCCAGGTCGTCGCGCCCGACCTCTACGTCGCGGCGGGCGTCTCGGGGGCGGTCCAGCACAAGGTCGGGATGGACGAGTCCGACGTCGTCGTCGCGATCAACACCGATCCCGACGCCCGCATTCGGGACTTCAGCGACTACTTCGTCGAGGGCGACCTCTTCGACGTCCTCCCCCGGCTGACCGACGCGCTGGAGAGCGGAGAGTTGGACGTCGAGGCCGTCGCCGACGGGGGTGAACACCGATGAGCACCGACCTCGCGTCCGACGACGCCGGCTACGAACACTACGAGGCCGTCGTCGTCGGCTGCGGTCCGGGGGGTGCGGCCGCGGCCTCGCGGCTGGCCGACCACGGCGTCGAGACCCTCGTCCTCGAACGGGGCGTCGAGGCCGGCTCGAAGAACGTTTCGGGAGGATTGATTTACGCCGAGGATTCGGCGCCGTACACGATCGACGATCTCTTTCCGGACTTCCGGCAAGAGGCGTCCGAACGGCCGGTCACGGACTACCGGATCCACAACGTCTCGGGGCGGCAGGTCAAGAGCTACGACCTGACAGGCCTCCACGAACACGACACCGACTGGTGTGACGCCGTCCTCCGGCGCCCGATGGACTCCTGGCTCGAGGATCGAGTCCACGAGATGACCAGCGAGACGGGCGGCGGCGTCCTGTCGGGGGTTCGCGCGAACGGCCTTCTGCGTGAAAACGGCGAGATAATCGGCGTCACCTTCGACGAGATCGATCCGATCACCGCCGACGTGGTCATCGCGGCCGACGGCGTCAACTCCGAACTCGCCCGCGACGCCGGGCTGATGGACTGGGAGGAGCCAGAGGACTGGTTCCAGGGCGTCAAGGCGGTGGTCGACATGGACCCCGAGACGGTCAACGACCGGTTCGATATCTCCGAGGAGGAGGGCGTCGCCCACCTCTTCTCGGGCGATCTCTTCTCCGACGTCCGGGGCGGTGGCTTTCTCTACACCAACGAGGACTCCCTCTCAATTGGAACCGTCTTCCATCTCGATAGCTTGGTCGAGGAAGAGGCCGAGCCCCATGAGTTGCTCGACGCCCTCCTCACGCACCCGCTGCTGGCGAAGTGGCTCGGGGACTCCTACGACGAACGCGAATACTCCGCGAAACTCGTGCCCGACTCGAAGAAGGTCGCCCTCCGGGAGCCCTACCGCGATCGGCTCCTGCTCGTCGGCGACGCCGGCGGCCAGATGCAGGCCCAAGGACCCATCATCAAAGGGATGAACCACGCCGTCACCGCCGGGGCGCTGGCGGCCGACGCCGTCGCGGTCACGCAGGGAGAGAGCGACCCGGAGGCGGCCGGCCAACGGTACGCCTCGATGTTAGAGAAATCCGGGACGATGGAGAAACTCCGGCCCAAACGCTACGAGTACTCGAGCCGGGTCAGCGAGCGTTCGCTGACGACGAAGGCCGTCGAGGGCGTCCTCAACTCTCGAGTGGGATCGGCCGCGGTCGGCAACCGGATCGCGGATCGGCTGCTCCGGCGGGCGTACAACTCCCCGGGGCTGGTCGGGATGCTCCCCGATACGGAGACCGGCTACGTCACCCTCCCCTCGATCATCGGCGCCGAACACGGCCGGACGATCCACTGGGACAACGAGATCGAACCCCCTTCCTTGGCTGATCGGATCGGCGACCTGACCTACGACACCGACGTCGGCAACCCCCACATCCGACTGCGCGACGAGTCCTTCGAGGCGAGCGGCGCGGCGGTGTACGCCTGTCCCGTGAGCGCCGAGGAGTTCGGCGGCGGCTGTTACCGGTCGGAGGTCGTCGAAACCAACGGGAGCGAGGAGCGCCTGGTGAGCCTCGACACCCAGCCCTGCGTCGAGTGTGGCACGTGTGCGGTCGTCGCCGACACCGAGTGGGAACATCCCCGCGGCGGGAAGGGCGTCGAGTTCCGTGAGGGCTGACCCAGTGAGCCGCTACGGCCCCCGGATCGCCGCCCTCGCCCGGCGGGCCGACCGCGAGCGAGCAGCCGTGGAGACCGCGGACGCTACCCCCGACGACGCGATGGAGTACCTCCGGGACGGAGCGGGCCGGGCGATCTGGCTCTACGTCGAGGGTCGCACCGGCGGCCGCCTGGTCCCCTACTCGGAGGCCGAACTCGCGGCGCTTCGAGGGGCGATGAACGACTGGCTCGAGTGTTATGCCGCCTGCTACGGCGTCGACCTCGACGCCGAGTTCACGGTGCGGGAGGCCGCCGAACTCCTCCTCGAGACCCGGAACGTCCGGGATACGGCACAGCTTCTAACGCGGGTCCCATCCCGGAAACCTGCCTGATAAACGATTAAGTAGCGTGGGGTGGTACCCTCTCGCATGACGTTCGCCGAGGAACGGGAGTTCGGCCACGAGGACAGAAAGCGGATCTACGAGCACGTCGAGCGCCACGGGGCGGTCGATCCCGACGAGGCGAGAGACGAACTCCGGATCGATCCGGGGGGGTTTCGCCACCACGTCGCGATCCTCAAACGCGACGGTCGCCTCGAGATGGCCGGGGGAAAGCTCCGGGTCGCCCTCGAGGCGGGCGCCGAGGAGGAGTACCGCGAGGGCGACCTCGAGTTCCACATCCGGCCGGCCCGCCAGGAGGACCTGGCGGGGATCGTCGGCGCGATCCGCCAGGTCGCGGAGGAACGAACGTACATCGTCGCCGAGACCGTCGCCGACGAGGTCGACCACGAGGAGGCCCTGCTTCGCCACAACGAGATCGAGTCCCGGATGTTCTTCGTCGCGACGGTCGGCCGCGAGGTCGTCGGCTGGGTCCACCTCAACGCGCCCGAACTCGAGAAGCTCGCCCACACGGCCGAACTCACCGTCGGCGTCATCGAGGAGTACCGCGGGAACGGGATCGGCTCGCACCTGCTGGCCCGCGGGCTCGAGTGGGCGGGCTCGCGGGGCTACGAGAAGGTCTATCAGTCGGTGCCCTCGACCAACGAGGACGCGATCGGCTTCCTCGAGGGCCAGGGATGGAAGACCGAGGCCGTCCGCGAGGACCACTACAAGCTCAACGGCCACTACGTCGACGAGGTGATGATGGCGGTCGAACTGTAGGTGGAATCGGGACTCTCCCGTCGTCGAACCCAGTGGGCCCGTCGGATGTGGGACGATCGAAAGACAGTTTTCCGCCAGTACGCAACCGACAGTATGCTCTCGATCGCGCTTGCCGGGAAGCCAAACGCCGGCAAGTCCACCTTCTATACCGCGGCGACGATGGCCGAGGTCGACGTCGCCAACTACCCGTTTACGACGATCGACGCCAACCGGGGGGTGAGCTACGTCCGGACGGAGTGTCCCTGCCTCGAGCGCGAGGAGCGCTGTGACGCCGACAACTGCGAGGAGGGCAAACGGTACGTCCCCGTCGAGTTGATCGACGTCGCCGGCCTCGTGCCGGGCGCCCACGAGGGGAAGGGACTGGGCAACCAGTTTCTCGACGCGCTCACGGATGCCGACGTCATCATCAACGTCGTCGACGCCTCGGGGGGGACCACGGAGAAAGGGGAGCCGGTCGACGTCGGGAGCCACGACCCCATGGGGGACATCGACTTCATCGAGGAGGAGATGGACCTCTGGCTCGCGGGGATCGTCGAGCGAAACTGGGAGGGGATCGAACGCCAGTCCCGCTCGCCCGGCTTCGACATCGACGACGCCCTCGCCGACATGCTCTCGGGCTTCGGCGCCTCGCCGACCCAGGTCGCACGCGTCCTCCGGGAGATCGACTACCCCGAGGACCCGATCCAGTGGACCGACGACCACCGCGAGACCCTCGCGCGCGAAGTGCGCGAACGGACGAAGCCGATCGTCGTCGCCGCCAACAAGATCGATATCGCGCCCGAGGGAAACGTCGAGGCCCTGCTCGATCTCGAGAAACCCGTCGTTCCCACAACGGCGGAGGGCGAACTCGCGCTCCGGCGGGCCGCCGAGGGGGGACTCGTCGACTACGACCCCGGCGATTCGGAGGTCGTAATCGGTGACGGCGTCAGCGACTCCCAGCGCGAGGCCTTGGCGGGGCTCGCCGAAACGATGGACCGCTTCGGGGGGACGGGGGTTCAGGCCGCCCTCGACTACGCCGTCTACGACCTCCTCGATCACGTCACCGCCTACCCCGTCCAGGACGTCTCGAAGTGGACCGACGGGACCGGCACCGTCCTCCCCGACGCCCTCTTGCTCCCGCGGGGCTCGACACCGGTCGATCTCGCCTACGCCGTCCACTCCGACATCGGCGAGGGCTACCTCCACGCCGTCGACGCCCGCTCCTCCCGCGAGATCGGCGAGGGGTACGAACTCGAGGAGGGCGACGTGATCAAGATCGTGAGTACGGCCTGAGAGCGCGTTCGTGAGGCGGTTCCGCCGACCGATCCGCTCGCGAGAGACCGGGAACGTCCAGTAGATCGCCGCTGACCCCTCCGAACCCGCCGTAGAATCGATCGGCTTGACTGTTCAAGGCAAGCGTCTTTTCCCGTGGCTCGTGTTGGATCGGGTAGACGAACGACGCACCGACGATTTTCGGGATCGGTCCCGCGTCGGCGACGCATCGAGGCGCAACCGCCCGGCGCGTTTCATACCGACCCACACCAATGCAACTCAGTCTCGAACTCGAGTACTGGACCGTCGACGACACGGGTGCGCTCGCCCCGGCAGCACCGGTCGTAAAGCGCATCGACGACCTCGACGCCGAGAGCGCCGATCCGATGCTCGAGGTCGTCACCGATCCCTGCGATGACGTCGCCGAACTCCGCGGGGAGGTCACCCGCAGGCTCCGGGAGGCGATCCGGGTCGCCCGGGAGGAAGGGCGACGGCTCGTTCCCCTCGCGACGCCGCTCAACACGGGTCCGATCGGGACGGACGACGGCCCCCGGACGCAGGTCCAGCGCCGGGTCCTCGGCGACGACTTCGCGAACGCCACCCGATGTGCGGGCACCCATCTCCACGTAGACCGGATCGACGGCGCCGAGACCGACCAGGTGAACCTGCTGACCGCGCTCGATCCGGCGTTCGCGCTCGTCTCGAGTTCGGCCCACCACCGGGGAGAGAACGTCGCCGCCTGCGCGCGCGCCCACGTTTACCGGCGGGGCTGTTACGGCGACCACCCCGAACTCGGCCGACTCCGGCCCTACGTCGGGAGCGTCGCCGAACACGAGGAGCGAACGGCCGCCTCCTTCGAGGGGTTCCGGGCGACGGCGCTCTCCGAGGGCGTCGATCCGGACGCTTTCGATGCCAACTTCGCGCCCGAGGACTCCACGTGGACGCCGATCCGCGTTCGCGAGGAGTTCGACACGATCGAGTGGCGCGGCCCCGACGTCGCCCTGCCCGGTCAGTTGCTCCGGCTCGTCGCCGACCTCGAGAACGCCCTGGAGGCGACGGTCGACGGCGGCCTCGAGATCGGCGGGGAGCTCGGCATTTCCGCCGACGGCGTGACGGTCCCCGAGTTCGACCGGCTGGACGAGTACGTGGAAGCGGCGATCGACGACGGCCTCGAGTCACCCGCCGTCGAGGGCTATCTGGACGCGATGGGGTTCGATCCCGCGAGCTACCGCCCCCTCTCGATGGATCTCCAGGGCGTCTCCCGGCTGACGACCAATCAGGCCCGGCGGATCCGGCTCCGGTACGCAGACCGTCTCGAAGGGGAAGTCGGCCTTCTCACGACCCCCGCGCCGTCCCGGCCGGCAGTGACCCGGTCCGGGTGACGATGTCGGAGGCGCTCCCCCTGCCCGAGGACGTTCCGGACCCGCTGTCGGCTCTGGCGGAACCGATCGCGGCGACCCGCTACGACGTCCCCCTCGGGGTCATCCTGGCCGCGTTCGTGGCGACGGCGGTCGTCACGTTCGCGATCGGTCTCCGGTCGATCGGGCTGTTGCTGTTTCCGGCGGCCATCGGGATCCTCGTGATCGTCGATACCTGTTATCTCCATCCGCCCATCGACCGGGATCCGGAGTGATCCCGGCTCGAAAGGGATAGAATCACACGCCCGGCCGCCCAACCGATGGGTATGTCCACGGAGGCGCCCCGTCGATGGGAGTATCGCGCGGTCGAGCCGCCGACCGAGCTCACGAAGCGGGAGTCGGCCAACCCCGAGACGCGGATGACCGAACTCGGCCGGGAGGGGTGGCGACTCGTCGAGACGGTCTCCTACGACGGCGGCGGCACCAAGTTCCTGATCTTCGAGCGGCCGCTCGAGGACGAATAATGGTCCTCGATCGGGAAGCGGAAGTCGATCGTCGCCGATCGCTGGAGGGAGGGCGGTCGCCGTGAAGGACATGAGCACCGCGAACACGATGCGCGAACGCGGCGACAGACACCGCTACACCCTCTGGGTGGTGCTCAACGCCGACCGGCGGCTGCTGACGGCGGCCCTGGCTGCCGGCGTCTTCCTCGCGCTGATGATTTGGGGGGTCACGCGGTCGCCCTCGATCCGGGGCCTGATGGCGAGGACGGACGTCGTCGAGACGACTTTCCAGGCCCTGATCGGCGCGCTCATCACGGGAACGACGCTCGTCGTCTCGATCAACCAACTCGTGCTCTCCCAGGAGATCGGCCCGCTGGGCGGGCAACGCGAACGGATGGACCGCGCGATGGACTTCTACCAGAACACCGACGACCTCCTCGACGTCCCCAGCCCCGCGAGCCCCGGGCTGTTCATGAAGGAGATCATCGACGCGACCAGCGACCGCGCCCGGGCCTTCGAGTCCGCGCTCGAGGGAAGCGACGACGAGGAGCTTCGCGAGGGGATCGAGGCCTACGTCTCCGACCTTCTGGAGAACGCAGAGACCGCGACCGAACAGCTAGAGGAAGCCGAGTTCGGGACGTACTCGGTGATGAACGCGGCGTTGAACTACAACTACGACCGGAAACTGTACGACCTGCGCTGGCTGCTCTCGGAGTACGACGAGCGCCTGACCGACGAGCAACGCCGGACGGGCAAGGAGACGATGACCGCCCTCGCGATGTACGGGCCCGCCCGCGAGCACGTCAAGACGCTGTACTTCCAGTGGTCGCTGGTCAAGCTCTCCCAGGGAATCCTCGCGCTGGCGATCCCGGCGATCGTGGTCGCCGGCGGGATGGTCTTTCTCGTCGACACCTCGACGGTCACCGGAACGGTCCTCGGGATCGACGCCCTGCTGTGGCTCGTCTGTCTCGCCTACACCGTCTGTGTCCTCCCCTTTCTCCTCTTTACGAGCTACATCGTCCGGCTCGCGACGATCGCGAAACGAACCGCCGCCATCGGGCCGCTGATCCTGCGGGAGTGACTCGACGGAATCGACCGACGGCTCCCCGAGAGGAAGACTTGAACCACCCCCGAGAACCTGCTCACTCCGTTCGCAGACCCTCGGTTTCGTACAAATCTCGCCGTTCGCGTTTTCACGACGCGGCGGCTCGCTTCGCTCGCCGTGGTGCGTCGTGAAAAGCGCCGAGAGGGAGATTTGAACTCCCGAGTCCGTGAGGACAGTAGATTTCGAATCTACCGCCTTGGCCGGGCTAGGCTATCTCGGCTCACCCG
Organism: Saliphagus sp. LR7; assembly: GCF_003344565.1. Classification (NCBI taxonomy): domain Archaea; kingdom Methanobacteriati; phylum Methanobacteriota; class Halobacteria; order Halobacteriales; family Natrialbaceae; genus Saliphagus; species Saliphagus sp. LR7. Next base: position 61,786 of record NZ_QPND01000006.1, read on the forward strand.
AGGGTAGCCGGGTCGGCTTGTTAGCCGTTTCGGTTCCGGGCAGGCGTGGGAGCCGGCTCCACGGAGAACGTGACAACCGAAGGGAAGACCTATACGCCGTGAGACGGAGACACTCGCATGGACGTCACTCAGGCGAGCGCGGAGTGCGAGACCGTCCTCTCGGAGATCGGCGCCGCGGTGATCGCCGACCGGGAGTTCCTCGAGACGGTCCTCGTCGGCGTCGTCGGCCGCGGCCACGTCCTCCTGGAGGACGTGCCGGGAACCGGAAAGACGCTCACGGCGAACAGCTTCGCGACGGCGCTCGGCCTCTCCTTCTCGCGGATCCAGTTCACGCCCGACCTGTTGCCCGCCGACGTCACCGGCACCCACGTTTTCAACGAGCGCGAACGCGAGTTCGAGTTCAACGAGGGGCCGATCTTCGCGAACGTCGTGCTCGCAGACGAGATCAACCGGGCACCCCCGAAAACCCAGGCCGCGCTGCTCGAGGCGATGGAGGAGGGACAGGTGACCACCGACGGCGAGACCCGCCAGCTCCCCGATCCCTTCTTCGTGATCGCGACCCAGAACCCCGTCGAACAGGAGGGGACGTTCCCGCTTCCCGAAGCGCAGGTCGATCGCTTCCTCGTCAAGACCGCGATGGGCTACCCCGACGAGGCAGGCGAGATCGAGCTCATCGAGCGCCGACGGGGCCGGGACTCGATGAGTCCGACCGTCGAGACCGTCATCGACCCCGAGGACGTCGCCAAACTCCGGCGGGTGCCAGAGACCGTTCGGGTGGACGACGACCTCGTGGAGTACGTCGTCGCAATCGCCCGCGAGACCCGCGCGGACGGCCGCGTCGAGGTCGGCGTCTCCCCGCGGGGCACCCAGCGGCTGTTCGAGGCCGCCCGCGCCTACGCGACGATCGTCGGCCGGGAGTACGTCACCCCCGACGACATCAAGCGCGTCGCCCGCCCCGCGCTCGCCCACCGCCTCGTGCTTACCCCCGACGCGACCGTCAACAACGTCGAGAAAAGCGGGATCATCGACTCCGTCCTCGAGTCGGTGCCGGTGCCGACCGTCGAGTAGGCTCCGACTACCCGTTCTCCATGGCCGCGCCGATCCCCGCTCCGAGAGCGACCCCCAGAGCGAGCCAGAGCCCGAGATCGTCGGTTGCGACGCCGATCGCGGTTCCCAGTGCGATCCCGATACCCATCCCGACCGCAAGCCCGTTCCCGTCGGTGTCGCCGTCCGCGTCGCCGGGTTCGCCGTCAGTGTCGTTCGCCATTCGGTGGTCAGCCCGTGTTCTTCATCCCCGCGGCGATTCCCTTCACGGTCAGGCGCAGAGTCCGTTCCTCGACGTCGGTCAGGTGGGTCCGACCCAGCAGGTGGGTCTGGAGCAGGTTCAGCGGATCCACGTAGGGGTTCCGGCGCTCCAGGTTCTCGCCGAGCCAGTCTCTGGTGTGGAGGTCCTCGCGCCGGCCGATCGTGGTAACGAGGTCGGCAGCGCGTTCGTACTCCTCGGTCAGCCGCGGGAAGAAGCGATCCCGGCGCTCCTCGGTCGCGAGGTCGGCGTACTCCGCGGCGATCTCCAAGTCCGTACGCGACAGCGAGAGCGCGGCGTTGTCCAGCGTCGTCCGGAAGAACGGCCACTCCTCGTACATCTCCTGGAGGGTCTCAATCTCGCCGCCGTCGTCCAAGAACGCATCAATACCGGAGGCGATCGCGTACCAGCCCGGCAGGATGCACCGCGACTGGGTCCACGAGAACACCCAGGGAATCGCCCGGAGGTCCTCGACGCTTCGCTCGCCCGACCGGGAGGCCGGCCGCGAGCCCAGCGCGAGGTCCTCGATGACGGTGATCGGCGTCGCCTCCTCGAAGTAGCTGACGAACCCCTCCGTTTCGAGGAGGTCGCGGTACTCCGTCCTGGCGGCGTCGGCCATCGTGTCCATCGCCTCGATCCACTCCTCGTCGATCTCCTCTTCGGGGTTCTCGATGGCGTCCTTTCGCGCCCGAAGCTGGGCGTTGACCATCTGCTCGATGTTTCGCTCGGCGATCCGTGGATTGCCGTACTTCTCGGCGATGGCCTCCCCCTGCTCGGTGAACTTCACCTGGCCCGTGATCGTGCTGTTGGGCAGCGCGAGCAGGGCCTCGTTCATCGGGCCGCCGCCACGGGAGATCGAGCCGCCGCGGCCGTGGAACAGCCGCATCGTCACGTCGTAATCGTCACAGATCTCCGCGAGGTGGAGCTGGTTCTCGTAGAGCGACCAGTTCGCGGCCAGAAACCCGTTTTCCTTGTTCGAGTCCGAGTACCCCAGCATGATCTCCTGGGTTCGCCCGCGGGCCTCCAGGGCCTGGGTGTAGGCCTCGTTCTCGAACAGCGTCCCCATGATCCGTCGGGCCCCCGAGAGGGCGTACTCGGTCTCGAGCAGGGGGACGACGTCTACCCCGCAGTGCTCCGGAAGAGAAACGATCCCGGCCTGGTCGGCCAGGAAGAGCACCTCGAGGACGTGACTCGGCTCGTCGGTCATCGAGATGGCGTAAGTGTCGATGGCGTGGACGCCGTACTCGGCCTGCCAGCCGGCGAGGCGGTCGAACAGCTCCAGCACCCGGGCGGACTCCTCGGTGAGTCCCTCCCTGTTCTCCAAGTCGATCACCTGCTCGTCCTGGAGGATCGCGTCGGTCAGTAGGTCGACGCGTTCGTCCTCCGAGAGCGCGTCGTAGTCGATCCCGTCGCGTTCGAGGGCTTCGCCGATCGCGTCGGTGTGTTTCTGGCGGTGGTCCCGCAGGTCGAGGCTGGCCAGCGAGAAGCCGAAGGTCGCGACCTGTCGACGAAGCGGATCGACGTGGGCCTCGACGACGGTCTCCGCGCCGTTCTGCCGGAGACTCTTCGCGATGACGTCCAGGTCGTCGTGGAGTTCCTCGCCGTCGGCGTACCCGCCGGGCCGGACGTCCCCGACGCGGCGCAGGCGCTCGCGCATGTGTCTGAGCTTCTGGCGGTAGGGTTCTCCAGGATACCGCTCCTCGGCCGTTCGGGCGGTCCCCGGGAGGTCCTCGCGATCGGCCTCGAGGGAGGCCTCGAAGGTCTCGCCGACGTCGATCCGGCTCCCGTCCTGGCTCAAGACTCCGGAAAGGCGTTTGAGCTGGTCGTGGTAGCGCTCGACGATGACCTCGCGCTGGCGCTCCAGGGTGTTCGCGGTCACCTCGGGGGTCACGAAGGGGTTGCCGTCGCGGTCGCTGCCGGCCCACGACCGGAACTCGAACAGCTTGGGGACGTCCACGGTCGCGTCGAGTTCGGTCTCCAGGGCGTCGGCGAGTTCGTCGTACACCTCGCCGACGACGTCGAACAGCGTGTTCTCGAGGTACCACTGGACGTTTCTGGCCTCGTCTTCGGGTTCGGGCTGGCGCTTGCGGACCTGCGGGGTCTGCCAGAGGCTCGTGACCTCGCCGTCGAGATCGCGCCAGATCTGGCTCGACTCCTTGTCGGTCAGCAGGCGCTCGTCGAGGGTCTCGAGGTGGGTCGCGACCGTCCGGAGTTTGGCCTTGACGGTCTTTCGGCGAGCCTCCGTCGGGTGAGCGGTGAACGTCGGCTCGATGAGGACGTCGTCCAGGATCTCCTCGACGGTCTCGACGTCCTCCTCGGCGAGTTCCTCGGCCGCAGTCTCGAGGCTATCGTCCAGATCGTCCTCCTGGGAGCCCTCCCGGATCGACCGGACGCGCTCGCGTTCCTCGGCCAGGTTGATCAGCTCGAAGTAGGTGGTAAACGCCCGCGCGACGACCCGCTGGTGGTTGGGCGAGAGCCCCTCGAGTTCGGTCGCGAGCGGGCGACGCGAGTCGGCCTCGCCCGAGCGGTAGTCGATCGCCGCCGTCCGGCAGGACTCGACGGTCTCGAACGTCCGCCGGGAGGTCTGATCCTCCAGTACGTCGCCGAGCAGCGCCCCCAGCTCGCGGACGTCCTGGCGTACCTCCCTGTTGTGCAGTTGCATACCGGCACCCTACGCGCCCCGGATCAAAAATACCCCTACCGCGCGAAAGTTTGCCGCCCGGTTTCGGTTCGCTCCGACGCCCTACATCGATTATGTGGAATTCGTCGCGGTCATGGGATCGAACTCTCCCCCTCCGTCGGACGTCGCGAGTAGGCCGGAGATTTATTGGAAAACGCGAGCAAGACGCGGCCATGTCACAGAAGACCGCGGTCCCCGAGGAGATGACCCGCGAGGAGATCGCAAACCGCCTCCACGACCTGGCCGAGGAGTTCGAGTCCGGCGGCGAAGTCGTCGCCCGCACCGGGAACAAAACGGTGGAACTCGAGCCAACCGACGACGTCGGTTACGAACTGACCGTCCGCGAGCGAGGGTCGATCCTCCGCGGAAATCGAGAATCGATCACGATCCGGATGGACTGGAAACCCGACCGGGAGAGGACCGAGTAACGGGCGAGGTCAGTTGTACTCGCGCCACCGCTTCCCACACTCGGTACACTTGAAGAAGCGAGTCGGCGCCTCGTCGGCGGAGGCGGTCTGCTTGATCGTGTACCACGCCTCCTCGTTGCCACAGCCGTCACAGCGGACGTCGGTCGCGCGGGGTTTGCCCTCGAAATCGGCGCCCTCCTCGGACTCGATCACGTCCTCTCCCGTCTGCTCGTCGGTGGTGACGAACTCAGCCTCGCGGTCGGCGTCGCGGGCGCTTTCGGCGCCACAGGAGCCACAGACCATCCGGTCGCCCTCCGCTTTCATCATCGAGCCACAGTCGTCGCAAAACTGCATGGCCGGAGTTGGCGGTCGAAGCCCAAAAGTGCCCTCCCCCGAGAGGGGATGACGGGACGTTTATACGTTTTGGGAGAGGCGTTCGTGTCGAGTGAGATCCGCGTGAGCCTCGAGCAGTTCGTCTCCCGTACCGATCCGCCCGACCGGCGCCTCGTCGTCGTCGGCGCCGACGCCGACGACCCGCTCGCGGCGATGCTCGCCGAGACGTTCGGCTCCTCGATCGACGTCGAGACGGCTCCGGAGACCCACGGGATCGAAACGGCCGACCGGCTCCCCGAGGACGAGCCGACGGTGGTCCTGCTCGAGGGCGACCGGATCGAGGCGACCTCGCCGATGAGTACGGTGTACGACGCCGTGTTGGGGATCAACTCCGACCTGTTCGTGACCGGCGCCCGCGGGATCGAAGACGTCGGCCTGCCGGCGGTGTTCGACGGCCTGGAGGGCCACCGGTTCGGTCTGCGGGGATATCCCCGCGCGGGCAAGGAGAAGCTGTTGTTGATCGTCGTCTCCCGGTGGATCGAGCGCCTGGCCTGGGTACGGGGGAGGGGAACCCTTCGGTCGGCGTTCCAGGAGCTCTCGCGGATCGACGACGAGGTCGGCACCCGGGAGGCCTACGAGACCCTCGCCGGGACCGACCTCGCGGTCCACCTCTACGGCGCGGGCGGGAGCGAGCGCCTCGATCGGCTGGGGAGCGTCCACCGGGGGACGAGCCCGGTCTACCGCCGGTCGTGGTTCGTCGTCTTCCGGCCACCGACGGGGGAGACGGTGGAGGAGTCCGACGGGGAGGTCCCGACGGGAGCCGCGCTGGTCGCCATCGAGGACGGGCCGGGGGTCTGGGAGGGGTTCTGGACGACCGACCCGGAGACGGTTCAGGAGATCGACGACCACATCGCGGGCGAACTGTAGCTCACCCCGACTCGAGCCGGGCACCTCCGTCGGCGACCGCCGAGACGAGCACCCGTCCCGAGAGACCTCGCTCCCCGAGTGCCTCCCGGGCAGCCTCCCGCGCCCGCCCGACTTCCTCCCGGTCGGCGAAGCCATAGACGGCGGGGCCCCACGATGACTGGCCCACGCCGACGAGCGCGGGACAGTCCGCGAGCGCGTCGATCAGTTCGCCCGCGGGCGGGCGGTAGACCCCGCCCTGGGCGTCGGCGTACCAGGCGCCGTTCTTCCGTCCGATCGTGCTCACGGCGTCGCCGAAGGGCTCGAGACGGCCCTCCGCGGCGGCGGGAAGGAGCCGTCGGGTGACGATCCCCGCGATCTCGTCGGCGACGGTCGGGTCGGCGCGCTCGACGACCCGACGCATGCTCGCGTCCTCGCTCTCGCCGCTTCGGCCCGGCTCGGAGTCGGGGATCACGAGGAGTACCCGCCAGCTCTCGGGGAGGTCGTGGCGGGCGACGACCCGGGGGACCGTCCAGTCGCCGTCCTCGGGCGGCTCGCTCGTGAAGCGCTCGGTCGGGTGGCCCGCATCGACGACGAACCCGCCGTCCTCGAAGGTCGCGACGCCGACGCCGCTTCGCCCGCCCCGGCCGAGACTGGGGGCGTGCTCCCGGGGACGGGGTTCGATCCCGTGAGCGTGCGCGATGGCCGCGTAGGTCGCGAGCGCGAGTCGGGTGCCGCTGCCGAGGCCGGCGTGGCGGGCCAGCCCGGCTTCGAGGGAAACCGCCGCGCCCGGGACTCCCAGGAGACCGACGGCACGGCGGGCATAGGGCACGAGGAGGTCGTCGGCCTCGACTCCCTCGGCGGGCTCTGCCCGGACGGTGGCCCGGGGCTCGGCAAGCCCGATCCCGATCCCGCCGTAGAGGCGCGGGCGGGCAAGCGAGAGGTTCTGGAAGCCGACGTGGATCCGCGCGCCCGCCGTGACCGCGACGCTCGTCATTGCCGGTCGTAGGCCCCCCGCTCGCAAGGGGATTTCGCCTCGGGAGGGTGACTTATGTCCCCCGGGACCCACCGGCCGGATATGAGCGAGAGCACGGACGGGGAGGAGGTCGGGCCGCCGGCCGACGAGGAGGAGTTCGACCACAGCAAGCCCGAGGAGCTGCGAAGCCGGGAGGTCACCGAGGGCGCCGAGCGCGCGCCCCACCGCGCGATGTTCCGCGCGATGGGGTTTACCGACGAGGACATGGGCTCGCCGATGATCGGCGTCCCGAACCCCGCGGCCGACGTCACGCCCTGTAACGTTCACCTGGACGACGTCGCCGACGGCGCCATAGAGGGAGTCGACGGCGGCGGGGGGATGCCCATCGAGTTCGGCACGATCACCATTTCGGATGCGATCTCGATGGGCACGGAGGGAATGAAGGCCTCCCTGATCTCCAGGGAGGTGATCGCCGACAGCGTCGAACTCGTCGCCTTCGGCGAGCGCATCGACGGCCTGGTTACCGTCGCGGGCTGTGACAAGAACCTCCCGGGGATGATGATGGCCGCGATCCGAACGGATCTCCCCTCGGTCTTCCTCTACGGCGGTTCGATCATGCCCGGCGAACACGACGGGAGGGAAGTGACGATCCAGAACGTCTTCGAGGGCGTCGGGAGCGTTTCCGACGGCGAGATGAGCCCGGAGGAACTCGACGAACTCGAGCGCCAGGCCTGTCCCGGCGCCGGCTCCTGTGGCGGGATGTTCACCGCGAACACGATGGCCTCGCTCTCGGAGGCGCTCGGTTTCGCGCCTCTCGGCAGCGCGAGCCCGCCCGCCGAGTCCGAAGAACGCGAGGAGGTCGCCCGGGAAGCCGGCGAACTCGCCGTCGAAGCGGTCGAGGCCGATCGGCGGCCCTCGACGTTCCTCTCGAAGGCCTCCTTCGAGAACGCGATCGCCCTCCAGGTCGCGGTCGGGGGGTCGACCAACGGCGTGCTCCACCTGCTTGCCCTCGCCGCCGAGGCGGGCGTCGAGCTCTCGATCGAGGAGTTCGACGAGATCTCCCGACGGACGCCGAAGATCGCCGACCTCCAGCCCGGCGGCGAGCGCGTCATGAACGACCTCCACGAGGTCGGCGGCGTCCCGGTCGTCCTGTCGGCGCTCTACGAGGCCGACCTCCTCGCGGGCGAGGCGATGACGGTCACGGGGAACGCGATCGGCGAGGAACTCGAGGCGCTCGATCCGCCCGCCATCTCGGATCTCGACGCCGACTACCTGTATCCCGTCTCCGACCCGAAGGACGAGCAGGGAGCGATCCGGATCCTCACGGGCAACCTCGCGCCCGACGGCGCGGTGATCAAGGTCACGGGCGAGGAGGACCCGGTCCACGAGGGACCGGTGCGAGTGTTCGAGGCGGAGGAACCCGCGATGAAGTACGTCCAGGAGGGGAAAGTGGAGTCCGGCGACGTCCTCTGTATCCGCAACGAGGGACCCCGCGGCGGCCCCGGAATGCGCGAGATGCTCGGGGTCACGAGCGCGGTGGCGGGCCAGGGCCACGCCGACGACGTCGCGCTCTTTACGGACGGGCGCTTCTCGGGTGCCACCCGCGGCTTCTCGATCGGCCACGTCGCCCCCGAGGCCGCGGTCGGCGGTCCCATCGGGCTCCTGGAGGACGGCGACGTCGTCCGGATCGACGTCGAACAACGGGTGCTCGAGGTCGATGCGAGCGACGACGAACTCGCCCGCCGGCAAGCGGAGTGGGAGCCGCCCGAGCCCGCCTACGCGGGCGGCGTGCTCGCGAAGTACGGCCGGGACTTCGGCTCGGCGGCCGACGGTGCGGTGACCAACCCCGGCTTGGTTCGCGAACGGGAATAGCTACTCCCGGTTCCGGGGTCTTTTTCCCCGGTCCGGCGAAAGGACGGGCGTGAACGACGAGGCGATCCCGACCGGCTGCGAGTCGATCGATGCGCTGCTGGGCGGCGGGTTCGAGCGCGGGACCGTCACCCAGCTCTACGGCCCGCCCGCGGCGGGCAAGACCAACCTCGCGCTCGCCGCCGCAGTCGAGACGGCCGTCGCCGGCGGGCTCGCGGTGTTCGTCGACACCGAGGGCGTCTCGGGGGATCGCTTTGAACAGCTTCTGGCTGCGCGAACGGACGACGTCTCCGACGCCGCGTCCCGGATCGTCATCGAGGAGGCCCACGACTTCGCCGAGCAGGAGGAGGCCGTCCGGGACAGCGAGGCGTTCGCCGACCGGGCGGACCTGATCGTCGTCGACAGCGCGACCGGCTTCTACCGCCTCGAGCGCGATAGCGAGGACGGCGGGGGGGCGCTCCGGGCGGTCGCCCGCCAGGTCACCCACCTGCTCTCGCTGGCGCGCAAACACGACCTCGCGGTCATCCTCACCAACCAGGTGTTCGCCGACCCCGACTCCGAGAGCGACCGGACCCGGGCACTCGGGGGCAACACCTTGGAGCACTGGACCGGCACGATCCTCCGGATCGAGCGCTTTCGGGGCGGGAACCGCCGGGCGACGCTGGAAAAACACCGTTCGAAGCCGGCCGGCGAGAGCGCCCGGTTCCGGATCACCGACGCGGGCCTCGAGGGGAGCGACGACGCCGCCGAGGCGTAACTCCCCTCGCTACCGCCGGCCGAACAGCCGCGCGAACAGGCCCCGGTTCCCGGGCCGTTCGGCGAGCAACACCGAACAGTCGACGCCGCTGACGACCGCCGGGTGGACCGACTCCGAGACGAGCCGCGCGAGAAAGCCCCGCTCGGTCGCCCCCAGGAGGACGAGCGTGTGGGCTTCGGCCTCGCGGGCGATCGCGCGCTCGACGTCCCCGGAGTCGTCGACGACGATCTCGGCGTCGGCCAGATCGTGGTCGTCGGCCCACTCCTCGAGGAACGCCTCGCCGGCCTCGCGTTCGCCCTCCTCTGCGACGTACAGCAGGGTGACCGCCGATCCCGCCGCGGATCGGAGCGTCCGGGCGACCTCGGCGCTTAACTCCGAGTCGGGACCGCCGGCGGTCGGCAGCAGGATCCGCGAGGTGTCGAGTTCGGATCCCTCGAGCACGAGGAAGTCACAGGGGAGCCGACTGGTAAGTTCCTCGACGACGCCCTCGGCGCGGGGGCTGCCCCAGAGCTGGTCGTCCCGGCCCCATCCCATCACGACGAGGTCGGCGTCCTCGCGGTCGGCCGCCTCGAAGACCTCCTCGACCGACCGGTGGGAGACGACCGTCGACGTCTCGACGTCGACCTCGCGGTCCTCGACCGGCCCGGTGACCTCCGAGAGGAGGCGCTCGGACTCGGCGACGATCCGGTCGCGCTGGCCGGTGCCGTACTTCACGTCGGGCACCTGGACGACGTGGGCGACGTGGACGACTGCGGGGCCGTGCTGGGCGGCGACGGCGGCGGCGAGTTCGACGAGCCCCGCCTCGGTTCGGGGGTTCGAGATCGGGACCAGCACCCGGTATCGGCCGTCGGGGACCGACGTCTCGCCGGTGTCGATCAGGGGGACGTACGACCGGCCGGCGGCGCTTCCCATGACCCACTCCTGGACGGAAAGCCGGCGATCTACCCCCTCGAAGCGCGCCGACGCGAGGCGGTGTTCGCTCGTCTGGTAGTAGTTGACGACGGTGACCAGCAGGATCCCGCCGATCGTGTTCCCCAGGAGGACCGGCAGGACGAACTCGGTCAGTCCGACCAGCGGCGAGAGCGCCCCCGCGAAGACGAGATAGAGCATCTCGGTGAAAGAGACCACGACGTGAAACAGGTTCCCGACCGGGATCGCGAGAAAGGCCATGTAGACGACCACGATCCGCGAGATCGTATCGCGGGAGGCGTACACCATCCAGACGACGCCCGCGACGATCAGCCCGGCGAAGGCGGCCTTGAAAAAGAGGCTCCACCACGCCGTCTCGATGCCGTGTTCGGCGATCGACGTCGCCGCCGCCGCCGTCGGCTCGTCGAAGACCCCGCCCCAGGTCAACACGGCCGCGCCGACGGCTCCGCCCGCGAAGTTGCCCGCGAGCACGATCAGCCAGTGGCGAAGGAGGGCGGGAACGCTCGCGAGCCGTTCGAGGGTCAGGGCGACCGGCGGCAGCGTGTTCTCGGTGTAGAGCTGGTAGCCCCCGATGATGATGTAGACGAATCCCAGAGGGTAGAGGAGGGCGCTCAGGATCGGGTGGCCGTCTGTCGACGCGTACAGCGAGACGTACAGTAGGAACGTAATCGAGATGGCGAAGCCGGCGGCGAGCCCGCTGAAAAAGAGCTCCCGGCCACCGGAGGTGATCTCCTCGTCGGCGACGGCGACGATGCGCTGGAAGACCTCGTCGGAGGAAAAGCGGTCCCGGACGACCGCACCCACTGCCGGCGCGCCGCTTCTGGAGCGTTCGACGGCGTCCCGGACCGTCCCCTCCTCGCTCGAACGGGCCCGCTCCGGGTCGGGGCGTGGGGATGGCTCGGAGGAATCGGAGCCGCCGGCCGCATCGGGCGGACCCGACCGGTCAGGCTCCTCGACGGGATCGGAGTCGCTCATTGAGCGGGTCGAGTCACCGGACCGACTAATCGTTTGTCGTTTGGGCGGCCCTTACAGCTCGTTTAACTTCCGGAGGAGCTGGCCGCGGTACTCCTCGTCGCTCTGGACGCCCTTCTTCTCCAAGACGTTGCGCTCTAGCTTGTCGATGGCGACCCGGAACGCGTTGGCGGCACCGTAGCCCTCGCCGCTGCCCGCGATCTGGCCCTTGTTCGTCCGGAGGCGGATCTGACACTGGATCAGCGGGGTGCCCCGGAGCTTCTCCTTGTGTTCGTGAAAGCGGACGTGGGCGTGCATCACCTGCATCTCGGCGTACTTGTCGGCGACCTCCTCGATCGCCTCGACGATCCCCTCTCGGGTGACCGTATCGAGCAGGGAGACGTTCGTGATCTGGACGTCCATGTGTTCCTCCTCGGTGAAGGTGAGCGCCCGCAGGACGTCGGTCTTCGTGACGACGCCGGAGACGACCCGGTCGTCCTCGGCGGGCGTGACCACGAGCCCGCCGTAGTCGTTTTCGAGCATTCGCTCGACGGCCTCCCGACCGGAGGTCTCGACGGTCGTCGTCTCGACGGGGCTCGCCATGATGTCGTAGAGGGGAACGTCGAGCAGTCGGTCGGTGTCGCCGACCCGGTCGCCGGTCGTCGTCTTGTGGTTCTCCCGGATGACGAAGTCGGCGATGTCGTGGGTCGTGACGACTCCCGTGAGGTAGCCGTTCTCGTTCAGCACGGGGATCCGGGAGATGTTGTGCTCGCGGAGCCGGTTGATCGCCTTCCCGATGCCGTCGTCCTCCCGGAGGGTGTAGGGTTCGTCGGTGTAGATGTCGGCGACCGTGAGCGCATCCAGGTTCTCGAGGACCGCCTCGAGGATGGCGTCCTCGGTGACGACGCCCCAGAGCTCGTCGTTCTCGAAGACGGGCGCGACCTTGGTGTTTCCCTCGACTAACATCCGGGCGACCTCGCGGACGTCCTCGTAGCGGTCGACCTTCGGCGCGGGGTCGTTCCGGCTGGGTTTGGTGAGCGCCGAGACCTTCGCGTCGTCCTCGACGTGGGACTGGAGGACCTCCCGTTCGCCGATGACGCCCTCGTAGGCGCCGTCGTCGGTGACGATGATCCCCTTCGGGTTGCCGTTCTCGAAGGTCGAGCGGACCTTCCCCATCCGCGTCCCGACGTCGACTTCGATGTACTCCGTCGTCGCGATATCAGAGATATTCATCGATCTGGCTCGACGTACTCCCGCGACGATATTTAAGATACCGCCATTGGGTCGACGGGAGAGCCAGCCACGCCGCCGGCCGACCCCGGACGGGCCGACCCCCGTTCGCCCCCACACCCGCGACGCACACGCTTTTTCGTCCCCGGAACGAACGCCGACCATGCGACCCGACATCAGCGTTCTCGGCCGGTACACCTACCTCGCCACCGAACTCTTCTGGGGAGCCGTCGCCTTCTCGCTCCTCCGTCGGGCGGGGGCGCTCGGGCGGGCCGCCGTCACGATCGGCGCGCTGTACCCGATCGCCTACGTCTGGGACCGGTACACCCTGGCCGTCGGCGTCTTCAGCATCGACCTCCGGACGGGGGTCGAGATCGCCGGCATCCCCCTGGAAGAACACCTCTTCATGGCCGTCGTTCCCGGGCTGGTGCTCGGCTTTCACGAGACGCTGTTTTCGGTCGCGGGAGACGAAGCGGACCACGACTGACTTATTCGACGGGCACCAACTGGGAACGAATGGACCGTCCTCGCCGACCGACGGCCGACGCCCCCGATCGAGGTCTGCTCGGCGTCCTCGGCCTCCTCCGAACCCTCCTCTCGCTGCTCGTCCTCTGTGCACTGATCGGGGCCGCCGCCCTCGCGATCCTCGCCGGCCCGACGCTGGTCGCGGAACTCGACGCCTACGCCAACCCGATCAGCACCGCCGATCCGCCGCCCGCGGGCGAGCGCAACCCGGAGACGACCGACCCCGGCGACCCGAACGCCTCGGCCTACGAGGGCACCCAGGCCACCTTCGACTCCGCGGACGTCGAGGACTTCGTCCACCACGCTGTCAACGACCGCCGGGCCGAACACGATCTGGAGCCCCTCAAGTGGGACGGGACGATCGCCTCGGTCTCGCGGGCCCACAGCGCCGACATGCATGAGCGCGAGTACTTCGCCCACGAGAACCCCGACGGCGAGAGCCCGTTCGACCGCTTCGGCGAGGTCGGCGACTACTGTCGGGCCTACGGCGAGAACATCGCGATGACCGTCGCCGACCGGCGCGTCCGCGAGCCAGAGGGTGGCGTCGTCCGCTATCGCTCGCCCGAGGAGCTCGCGGAGGGCCTCGTTGAACAGTGGATGAACTCCCCACCCCACCGCGAGGCGATCCTCTCCGATCGCTGGGACCGGGGCGGCGTCGGCGTCTACCTCTCGGCGGAGGGCGAAGTGTACGCGACACACAACTTCTGTACCGTACGGTAAGGACTGCCCACCGTGGGCCATCGGGGGGATGCAGGTCCAACACTCATCACGAGGGGGGGCGTAGGCGTCGGCATGAGGGAGACGCTGACGTCGATCTACGCGACGGCACAGGACCGCGACATCACCTTTCTGGCCGCCGGCTTCGCCTACTACGCGTTCGTCTCGCTCATTCCGCTGGTCATCCTCGCGATCGTCGCCGGCTCGATCGTCGGCGGCGAGGACCTGGCCGAACGGCTGGTCACGTCGGCAGGCGACCTCATGCCCGCGGCCGGCGACGAACTCCTGACCGACGTCCTGACCACCGAGTCCGGCCGGGCGGAGGCAACCGTCGTCGCGCTCGCGGTCGCCGCCTGGGGTGCGATCAAGGTGTTCCGGGGGTTGAGCACGGCGTTCGACACCGTCTATGCGAGCGCGGCCGACGACTCGATCGTCGAACAGGTCGTAGACGGCCTCATCGCCGTCCTCGCGGTCGCCGCCGCGCTCGCGCTCATGATCGCGCTGGGTGTCGCCATTGGTTTCGTACGGATCCCCTTCGCCGGCCTGCTGAGCTGGGCCGTCTTACTCGTCGGGCTCTTCTTCGCCTTCCTTCCGATCTACTACCGGCTCCCCCCGGTCCCGGTCACCGTCCGCGAGGCCCTCCCCGGTGCTGCACTCGCGGCGGTCGGCTGGGTCGTCCTCCAGGTCGGGTTCCAGATCTACGCCGCCAACGCCGGCCAGTACGAGGCCTACGGCGCCGTCGGCGCGGTCCTCGTCCTCGTCACCTGGCTCTACTTCGCCGGCATCCTGATCACGCTCGGTGCCGTCGTCAACGTCGTCCTCTCGGATCGGGCGACCAACGCGACGGCGTAGCCGGCTCTTGCAGGTACGAACCCTTATTTGCACCCGCTATCGAAAGCAATCAATGAGCGAACTCCTCCTGCTCGCGATCGCCCTCCTCGCGGCCGCCTTCGTCGGGTTCAACATCGGCGGCGCGACGACGGCACCCGCCTTCGGGCCAGCCGTCGGGGCCTCGCTCGTCTCGAAGGGGCTCGCGGGTGGGCTGATGGCGGCGTTTTTCGGGGTCGGCGCCTGGACGATCGGCCGTCGCGTGGTCGATACGCTCGGGAACAGCCTGGTCGGGGGCGCGGACGTGTTCACCGTCCGGGCCAGCGTCGTCGTCCTCGGCTTTATCGGCCTCGCGCTGTTCGTCGGCAACCGCTTCGAGGTCCCCGCCTCGACGTCGATGACGACCGTCGGGGCCATCGCCGGCCTCGGGATGGCCTCCGGCGACCTCGACTGGACGGTGCTCGGCGAGATCGTCGTCTGGTGGGTCGTCGCCCCGCTCGTGGGCTTCGGCGTCGCCGTGGCGATCGGCCGCTACTACTACCCCCGCGTCGAGGAGTGGATGGACGTCCACGAGGCCGACGGCCACCTCCTCACGGTCGACCGGTCGGGGACCGTCCCCTCGATCCGGCTCTCGGCGAGCCACAGCGACGAACTCGTCGGCGGGGGGATCGTCCTCGGAGTCGGCTGTCTGATGGCCTTCTCCTCGGGGTCGTCGAACATCGCGAACGTGATCGCGCCGCTGGTCGGCAGCGGCTCCGTCGAGATCAACCCCGGGATCGTCCTCGGTTCGATCGCCGTCGCCGCCGGGGCGCTGACGATCGCCCGCCGGACCCTGGAGACGCTCGGCAACGAGATCACCGAACTCCCCCTGCCGGCGGCGGTCGTCGTCGCGCCCGTCAGTGCGCTCCTCGTGGTGATCCTTTCGATGCTCGGCATCCCCGCGAGCTTCGTCATCATCGCGACGCTCTCGATCGCCGGCATCGGGTTCGGGCGCTCGCTTCGAAACGGGTCGGACGTCGCCTCGATGATCGGCGGCGGCCACCGGACCGACGGAAGCGGCCCGAACCCGGGCGAGGACGACGCGGAGATCGACTTCGACCCGGGGACGACCGCACGCGTCGTCGCCCTCCAGCACACCATCCCCGCGTTCGCGACGTTCGGCGCCTACGTGACGTCGGTTATCTTCCTGGTCTGAACGCGTCACCGTCCCGGAATCGGCGGCTTCCGTGAGCCTCGAGTCATCGCCCGGAAACCGGTTGGGGCAGAATCGAACCACGGTCGTTTCGCTCCGCTTCACTCCCTGGTTCAATTCGCCCAAACGTAACGGATTTGCGCCTCACGAGTCGTTCGGCGCAAAATCAGTGGGTTGGGGCAGAATTGAACTGCCGATCTCCTCCATGTCAAGGAGGTGTCATAACCGGACTAGACCACCAACCCGCCGCCCGGTATCGTTCTTCGCATCCCTCGATTCGCCGCCGCCGTAATTGAAGGTTTCGAATCGGACGCCCGCGAGGCGGCCCCGCGGTACGACACGCTTAATACGATGTACTTATTTGGGCACTACAAGACAACAACGTACATTGGTGTCCCACTATGCAGGATCACGTCAAACACGTCACCGACGGCAACGACCTCACACAGACGGAGGCTCGGGCCGCCTCCCGGGCGGTCTTCGAGGGCGCGACCGAGTCACAGATCGGTGCCCTGCTCGCTGCGCTGCGGGCGAAAGGCGAGACCGAGGCCGAGATCGCCGGCTTCGCCGAGGGGATGCGCGAGGCCGCCCGGACGATCGACCCCGACCGCGAGCCCCTGGTCGATACCTGTGGCACCGGCGGCGACGACCACGACACGATCAACGTCTCGACGACGAGCGCCATCGTCGTCGCGGGCGCGGGCGTCCCGGTCGCCAAACACGGCAACTACTCGGTGTCGTCCTCGTCGGGTAGTTCGGACGTTCTCGAGGAACTCGGCGTCGATCTCGAGGCCGATCCCGAGTCGGTCGAGCGCGCCATCGAGGAGCGCGGGATCGGCTACATGCACGCGCCCGCCTTCCACCCCGCGATGAAGGCCGTCATCGGTCCCCGCCGCGAGCTGGGGATGCGGACGATCTTCAACCTGCTCGGCCCCCTCACGAATCCCGCGGGCGCCGACGCCCAGGTCGTCGGCGTCTACGACCCCGACCTCGTCCCCGTGCTCGCCCGGGCGCTCGCGCGGATGGACGTGGAGCGAGCCCTGGTCGTCCACGGCTCGGGCACCGACGAGATCGCGATCCACGGCGAGAGTAGCGTCGCCGAACTCGACGGCGAGGACGTCGAGGAGTACACCGTCGAGCCGGCGGATCTCGGTCTCGAGACCCACCTGATCGAGGCGATCGGCGGAGGCACTCCCGAAGAGAACGCCGCCGACTTGGAGGGGATCGTCACGGGCGAACTCGGGGGCGCCAAACGAGACGTGATCCTCGCGAACGCGGGCGCGGCGATCTACGTCGCCGGCGAAGCGGGGAGCCTCCGGGAGGGCGTCGAGGCCGCCCGCGAGGCGATCGACTCCGGCGGGGCGGGAGCCGTCCTCGACCGACTGGGAGCCGACACATGAACGGGGAGGGCACGCGGACCCGGGTGAAGATCTGCGGGCTCACCCACCCGGAGGACGTCGCGGGCGCGGTCCGGGCCGGCGCCGACGCGGTCGGCGTCATCACGGAGGTTCCCGTAGACACGCCCCGCGAGATCGACCCCGAACTGGCGGCGGACCTCCTCGCGGACGTCCCTCCGTTCGTAGCTGCGACTCTCGTGACGATGACCGACGATCCGGAGGACGCGATCGATCTCGTCGAGCGGATCGGCCCCGACGCGATCCAGATTCACGGCCGGCCCGACCCCGCCGCCTGCGAGGCGATCCGGGCGGCGGGCGCCGACCTCCTGCTTTCGGTGGGCACGGACGACCTCGAGGGAATCGGGCGCTACGAGGGGCGAGTCGACGCCCTGATCGTCGACTCGACCGACGAGGAGGGCGCCGGCGGCACCGGCGAGACCCACGACTGGGAGCGCACGCGGGCGGCGACCGCGGGTCTGGAGGCCCCTGTCGTGCTCGCGGGCGGGCTCACGCCCCACAACGTCACGGACGCGGTTCGAACGGTCGAGCCGTTCGCCGTCGACGTCGCCAGCGGCGTCGAGAGCGAGCCGGGACGCAAGGACCCCGCCGCCGTCGAGGCGTTCGTCGAGCGCGCGACCGGCGCGGAGGGCGCCCCCGGGGAGGGTCAGCGATGACTCCTGCCCTGGATCTCGACCGGGCGACGTTTCTCGACCACGCGGACGGCGAGCGCCCCGCCGTCGTCCGGGTCGTCGCCGACCTCGCGAGCGAGACGACCCCTCTGGCAGCGTACGCCGCCCTGACCGGCCGCGACGGGGGCGGCGAGGAGCCCTCGGAGTACGCCTTCCTCTTAGAGAGCGCCGAGAAGACGGCCTCGAGCGACCCCGACGGCGCGTTCCGGCCGAACGCGGCCTCGCCCGACCGCCACGCTCGCTTTTCGTACGTCGGCTACGACCCCGAGGCCGTGATCACGGTCGGTCCCGAGGGAACCGAGGTCGAGGCTCTGAACGAGGACGCGCCGGTCGGGATCCTGGGGGACGGGGAGGGCGACGTCGTCGACTCCCTGCGGGCGACCCTCCCCGACGTCCGGCGAGCGAACTTCCCGGCCGGCGACGACCGCCAGCATCTCGAGGGTGGGCTGGTCGGCTTCCTGGCCTACGATGCGGTCTACGACCTCTGGCTCTCCGAGGTCGGCAAAGAGCGTCCAGACTCGCGCTTCCCGGACGCCCAGTTCGTCCTCACCACCCGAACGCTGGCGTTCGACGAGCGCGCGGGCACCGTCTCGCTCGTCTTCACGCCCATCCTCACCCCGAAATCGGACCCCGAGAGCGTCTACGACGACCTCGAACGGGAGGCCGAACGGGTAGCGGGGGTACTCGCCGACGCCGCCGAACCCGAGACGGGCGGATTCGCCCGGTCGGGAGAACGGGCGGGCCCTCGAGAGGCCTACGAGGAGAGCGTCCGCCGGGCGAAAGAACACGTCCTCGACGGCGACATCTACCAGGGGGTGATCTCCCGGACTCGAGAGTTGTACGGCGACGTCGACACCCTGGGGTTCTACCGGGCGCTCCGGGAGGTCAATCCCTCGCCGTACATGTATCTCCTCGAGCACGACGACCTCGCGGTCGTCGGCGCCAGTCCCGAGACGCTCGTCTCGGTCCGGGGGGAGACGGTCGTCTCGAACCCGATCGCGGGCACCTGTGATCGGGGCGCCAGCCCCGTCGAGGACCGCCGGCTGGCCGGCGAGATGCTCGCCGACGCGAAGGAACGTGCCGAACACACGATGCTGGTCGATCTGGCCCGAAACGACGTCCGCCGCGTCGGGGAGGCGGGGTCGGTCCGCGTCGAGGAGTTCATGAACGTCCTCAAATATAGCCACGTCCAGCACATCGAATCGACCGTCACGGGGACCCTTGCGGCGGATGCCGACGCATTCGACGCGACCCGGGCGGCCTTCCCCGCGGGCACGCTCTCGGGGGCCCCGAAGGTGCGTGCGATGGAGATCATCGACGACCTCGAAAGCGAACCTCGTGGACTGTACGGCGGCGGCGTCGGCTACTACTCCTGGACCGGCGACGCCGACTTCGCCATCGTGATCCGGACGGCGACGGTCGAACGCGGAGCGGTCGCCGGCCCGGAGGGGGAAAGCGAGGACCGGATCACCGTCCGCGCGGGCGCGGGCCTGGTCGCCGACAGCGACCCCGAGGCCGAGTACGAAGAGACCGAACAGAAGATGGGCGGGACGCTCGCGGCCATAGAACGGATCGAGGACGGCGAGGGCGGGTCCGAGACGGAGTTCGAACCCGCGGGGTCCGACCGGGAGACCGAAGCCGAACCCGAGGTGGGAAGATGAGCGCCGCGCCCCACGAACTCGAGGACGTGGCGGGAGGCGACGCCGGCGGCGAGGATCGTCGGACCGTCCTCTTCGTCGACAACTTCGACTCGTTTACGTACAACCTGGTGGAGTACGTCAGCGCCTACGCCGAGACGGAAGTGCTGAAGAACACCGGGTCGCTGGAAGCGGTTCGGGAAATCGATCCCGACGCCGTCGTCATCAGTCCGGGTCCGGGCCACCCGAAGAACGACCGGGACGTCGGCCTCACGATGGAGGTCCTGCGGGAAGTGAGTCCGGAGGTGCCGACGCTCGGGGTCTGTCTCGGCTTGGAGGCCGCGGTCTACGAGTACGGTGGTGCCGTCGGACGGGCGCCCGAACCGATTCACGGGAAGGCCTCCGCGGTCGACCACGACGGCGAAGGGGTCTTCGCGGGACTCGAGCAGGGCTTTCGCGCGGGCCGGTACCACTCGCTGATCGCGACCGCGGTGCCGGAGTGCTTTACGGTGACGGCGACGGCCGACCACGACGGCACCGAACTCGTGATGGGCGTGCGCCACCGCGAGTACCCACTCGAATGCGTCCAGTTTCACCCCGAGAGCGTGCTCACGGCGGTCGGCCACGACGTGATCGAGAACTTCCTCGCCGGGCTCGAGGGGTAGGTCGGACCCGTTCGCGGATGGCCGGTGGGGTTCACTTTCGTCCCCGTGACAGTCAGGTTACGACGGGAACCGTGAACCACAGGTGTGTTGGCGGCCAATACGTACCTACTACACTTTCACCGCGAAAGGTAAGATATTATGAGACCCGCCGGAATAGTACCCCACGGGAAAACCGGGATCATCGAACCCGATGGGACGTCACCGACCAGTCGTGACTAAATCAAACTGACTTTGAATAGAGAAAGTAAAAGTTATCTGGCTCCCATCGGATGGAACCCTCGTCACAAATGAGCCGAACGAACCATCACACCAAGGGAAGCATAGTCCGACGAACAACGGTTGTCGGACGGAGAGACGACGAATGAACGACGCCGACCCCGGCGCGGGCGAACTCACCCTGCCGGTGAAACGCACCGAGGGGGACACGCTGGAAGAGCGGATGACCGACAACGCCTACCACAACGTCCTGCCCGCGCGCTACCTCCGGAAGGACAGCGACGGTGAACTCGTCGAGAGCCAGGAGGAACTGTTCACCCGCGTCGGGCGCAACGTCGCGCTCGCCGAAGCCGTCTACGAGGCGGATCGCCAGGGCGTCGAAGTCAGCGTCACGCCCGACCAGCTCAAACCCGACCATCCGCGCCGGGACGAGTTGGCCGAGGAGGTCTTCGGTGAGGGCGTCACCGCCGAGGACACGGACGTCGAGACGGCGCTCACCGAGGAGAACGTCAACAAATTCGCCTACGAGACGATCGTTCCCGAACTCCCCGCGGAGGTACGGGAACACGTCGAGGGCGTCGCCGACACGTTCGTCGATGGCATGGAGCACCTCTCCTTTATGCCGAACTCGCCGACGCTGATGAACGCGGGCGACGAGCTCCAGCAGCTCTCGGCGTGTTTCGTGATGAGCCCCGACGACGACTTAGCGGACATCCACGAGACCGCAAAGAAGGCCGCCGAGGTGTTCCAGTCGGGCGGCGGCGTCGGTTACGGCTTCTGGCAGCTTCGCCCCTACGGCGACAGCGTCGGCTCGACGGGCGGCATCGCGTCGGGCCCGATCACGTTCATGCGGACGTACGACCAGCTCTGTGAGACCATCGCCCAGGGGGGCACCCGCCGGGGCGCCCAGATGGGGATCATGCGGGTCTCCCACCCCGACGTCATCGAGTTCATCCACGCCAAGAACAAGGACGTCTCGCTTGCCCACTCGCTGCGGCTCAACGACCCCGACGACTACACCTACACGACGTTCGGGGAGGCTCTGGAGGAGGCCCGCGAACTGATCGACGACGACGGGAAGGTCCCCAAACACCTCCGGAACGCCGTCGAGGGCCACCTCTCGAACTTCAACATCTCCGTGGGGGTCACCGACGGCTTCATGGAGGCCCTTCGGAACGGCGAGGAGTACACGTTCACCAACCCCCGTACCGAGGAGCCCCACGTCGCGACCGCCGAAACCAAGGAGATGTACGAGCGCTACGACCTCGGCGAGCACGTCGAGGTCGGCGAACCCCTCTCGGTCCCCGCCGAACTCGTCTGGGAGCGCATCGTTTCGGGCGCCCACGAGAACGGCGAACCGGGCGTGATCTACTTAGAGCGGGTCAACGAGGAACACTCCTTCGACGTCGAGGCGGAGCCGGATCACCGGATTCTGGCGACGAACCCCTGCGGCGAGCAGCCCCTGGAGGAGTACGAGGCCTGCAACCTCGGCCACATCAACCTCTCGACGCTCGCGGCAACGGAGTCGCCCGACTGGCGGGTCTGGCAGGCCGAACACGGCGACGAGTACGACAGCCACGAGGCCGCGATCGAGGCCTTCCTCTCGGAGGCCATCGACTGGGCGGAGTTCGACGAGCGCATCTCCTATGGAACGCGCTTCCTGGAGAACGTCGTCACCATGTCCGATTTCCCGGTCGAGGAGATCGAAGAGACCGTCCGGGACATGCGCAAGATCGGGCTGGGGATCATGGGTCTCGCCCAACTTTACATCCAGCTAGGCATCGAGTACGGCAGCGACGAGGGCAACGAGGTCGCCCGCCAGCTGATGACCCACATCAACCACGGCGCGAAGGCAAAGAGCCACGAACTCGCCGAGGAGCGTGGTTCCTTCGCCGACTGGGGCGAGTCGAAATACGCGAACCCCACGGAGTACCGCGAGTGGTTCGAGCGCCAGACCGGCGAGGACGCCGACGACTGGGCCGAGGGCTTCCCGATCCGGAACCACAACGTGACGACCATCGCCCCCACCGGAACGACCTCGATGGTCGGCAACACCACCGGCGGCTGTGAGCCCATCTACAACGTCGCCTACTACAAGAACGTCACCGACGACGTCCAGGGCGACGAGATGCTCGTGGAGTTCGACGACTATTTCCTCAGAGTACTCGAGGAGAACGGCATCGACATCGAGAGCGTCAAAGAGGAGGCCCAAGAACAGATGAGCACCAACGAGTTCGACGGCGTCGAAGGCCTCCAGACCGTGCCGGACGCCATCGGCGAACTGTTCGTCATCACGGGAGACCTCACCGCGAAACAACACGCCGCGGTCCAGTGTGCCTGCCAGGAGGGCGTCGATAGCGCGATCTCGAAGACCGTCAACGCGCCCAACGACTCCAGTCTGGAGGACGCAAAGGACGTCTTCGAGTGGGTCTACGACCACGGCGGGAAGGGAGTCACCTACTACCGCGACGGCACGCGGACCAAACAGGTGCTGACGACCCGGGCGGACAACGCCGACTTCGCCGACGAGGGCGAGGCCGCCGAAGCGATCGTTACCCAGATCGAGGAGGTCTTCGGCGACATAGAGACGTTCCTCGAGAGCGAGGACGTCCGCGAGCTCGCCGACGTATCCGCCGAGGCGCTGATCGGCGAGGACGTCGAGTACGCAGAAAAGCGGGCGCGCCCCGACACCCTCCGAGGGGTCAGCCAGCGCATCGAGACCGGCTACGGCAAGGTCTACATCACGATCAACGAGGACCCCGAGACCGGCCAGCCGTTCGAGCTGTTCGCGAACACGGGCAACAGCGGCGGCTTCACCGGCTCCTTTACGGAGGCGCTGGCGAAGACGATCTCGGTCGCGCTCCGCTCGGGCGTCGATCCCTACGAGATCGTAGACAAGTTAGAGGGGATTCGGTCGCCGAAGGTCGCCTGGGACAAGGGCGAGCAGATCCAGTCGATCCCCGACGCCTTCGGGACCGCCCTCCGGCGGTATCTCGACGGCGAACTCGACAAAACCTACCCCACCCAGCAGACCCTAGAGGAGTCGGCAGGCGCCGACGAGGTGGCACCGGACGGGATCGAGGGACCCGAGACCGACGGCGGCGCAGTGACCGACACCGCTGCACCCGACGCTCCCGGGTCCGAGGAGCACGAAGCCGGAGACGCGACCCAGGACCTCATCGACGCCGGCGAGAGCCCCGAGTGTCCCGAGTGTGGCTCGATGACACTTTACTTCTCGGAAGGCTGTAAGACCTGCGAGTCGTGTGGCTGGAGCGAGTGCTGACGGGGTAACGGCTTTCGAGTTCGGGTGACGGGTTTTTGCTCGTCGGGCGCCAACTAGTCGCATGATCGATCGTCGCCCGCTCGTCCTCGAGACCGCAGGCGAGGTCGTCGTCGGCGATCCGGTCGCGTTCCGGGTCAGAGACTGGCACAAACCCGTCGAGGGCGTCAGGGTCGTCAGCCATACTGACACGGCGGTCACCGACCGGACGGGTCGATGCGAGTTGACCTTTCGAGCGCCGGGCTTCTGGAAGGTCGCCGCGTTCAAGCCCGCGGACGACTACGTCGCCTACGAGCCGGCGACGGCGCTCGTCCACGCGGTCACCGAAGCCGCCTCGAGGGGACGGCTCCCCGGAATCGCGACCGACGTCCGGTAGCGCCGTCGCCCCCGACCCGCATCCCTTAGCATGCTCCCGACGAAAAACCGGGTATGACCGACGGGAGTAGTGATCGGGGTGCGGACGGCGATACGAGAGGAAGCACGGATCGGACGGGCAGCCCGCCGGCGTGTCCCCACTGCGGGCGAGCGATGTACGCACGCCACTGCAAGTACGTCTGTCCGAACCACGGGGTCGTAATCGACTGCAGCGACCCCTTCCGGTAGCGGGAGACAACGTTTATCTCCCCGTGAACGCCACCCCCGAACGATGGCGACCGACGACCGCGTCGAACTGGGGCTCGCACTCCTCGCGCACGCAGAGGACGAGTGCCTCCCGCTTCCCGAGGCCGTCGACCGGCTCGAGAGCGTGACGAACGATCCGACGGTGACGCGGACGATCCTGGACGAGGCCGAACTCCGGGGGCTCGTCGAGCGCGAGGACGGAATCATCCGTCCAGGGAGCCGCCGGCGCGTCGATTTCGGGAGCCAGGTCGTCCGCAGGGAGGGCGAGTTCGAGTGTCGACGCTGTGGCGCGGGCCTCTCGACGGGCCACTTCGTCGACCTCGAGACCGACGAACTCGGACCGTTCGGCCCGACCTGTCTCCGGAAGGTCCTCGGCCGGGAGTGATCGGTTCGATGGCAGCCACGAGCGGGTGTCGCTCCGTTTCACCCCGCGGGCGAATACAAAGCTTAAAGAAAGCGACCGCACTACCCGAAACCGAGCCCGGGTGGCTTAGCTGGACATAGCGCCGCACTCATAGGGTTCAGAGATTCGGTGCGGTTGCCGCCCCGTGTCCCTCGAGGACCGCCGAGCCTCGAACCTGGGACATGCGGAGATCGAGGGTTCGGAGCCCTCCCCGGGCACTACTCAAACGACGATCGAGCGACGCGTCCACGAAACGCACCGAGCGGGGCGAGAAAAACGGCCTCACCGCCGGGAAACGAACCGGTCGGGGCCCGGAGAAAGAGATATGACGAGCGAGGCGCTCGCTCGAGCCATGGGATCGGCGGACGACACCGGCCTCGGCCGGACGGTAGAGAGGACGCCGACCGCCCTCCTCACCGGTTCGACCGACGGGATCGGGGCCGCCGCTGCGGTCGAACTCGGGGCCCGCGGCTGGAAGGTCTACGTCCACGGCCGCGACCGGCGCCGTGGCGAGTCGGTTGCCGACCGCATCCGGGCGGCCGCCGGAGAGGCCGAGTTCCTCCGGGCGGACCTCGCCTCGCCCGCCGCCGTCCGCGACCTCGCAGCGACCGTCCGCGACCGAACCGATCGGCTCGACACGCTCGTTCTCAACGCTGCCCTCGCTCGGGAGGAGTGTCGGCTCGCGTGGGACGGCGTCGAGGAGACCTTCGCGGTCAACCAGCTCGCGCCTTACCTGCTCGCCCACGAGCTGGCCAGCCTCCTGCGGGCGTCGGCGCCCGCCCGCGTGGTCGTCACCTCCTCGGCCGTCCACTCGCGGGGCGACCTCGATCTCGAGGAGGGGATCGACTGTACCGGCGACTACGACGCTCTCGACGCCTACGCACGGTCGAAGCTCGCCAACCTCCTCTTTGCGGTCGAACTCGCCGACCGCTTCGGGGACGTCGGCGTCTCCGTCAACGCCTTCCACCCCGGATTCGTGCCCGGAAGCGGACTCTACCGCCACGTCGGTCCGCTGTTCCGAGTGGTCGTCACCGCCGCCCGCGTGCTCCCGTTCGTCGCGACGAGCGTCGCCGAGGGCGCGGAGGGGATCGTTCACCTGAGCGACAGTACGGCAGTCGAGGACGTGACGGGCGCCTACTTCCACGGGACCGAACGGACGGAACCCGATCCGCGGGTGGGTGACCCCGAACTCCGGGCTCGGCTCTGGTCGACGTGTGCGACCCTGGCCGGCGTCGATCCCGACTGGCCGTAGCCTCGGTCGGGGACCCGTGGTCCGGCCCTCGCTCGGCCGTGATCGACGGTAGCCCTCCACCGGAGAGGAGCGGCGGATCCGGAAGAGGTTTTCGTGACGCACCCACAACTGTCCACGAATGACGCTCCCAATCGACCCCGCACGGCTGGATCCCGAGGACATCGGCGAGAAGGAGGCCGTCCTCTCCATGGGCCACGAGGAGGCGATCGAACACGTCCGCGAGGTGTTCACCGACGCCGGCTTCGGCGTTCCCGTCGAGTTCTCTCCCTCGGACCTGCTCAACGAGAAAGTCGATGCCGACCGCGACCCCTACTACGTCCTCGGCGCGTGCAATCCCGCCGTCGCCGACCGCGCCCTCGACGCCAGCGACGGTCAACTCGGCGCGCTGTTCCCGTGTAACGTCGTCGTCTGGGAGGAAGAACCCGGCCGACAGCGCGTCTACCACGTCTCGATCATGCGGATCGCGCGGCTGGTCGGGATGGCGCCCGACGACGAGGAGATGGCCGACATCGTCGCCGAGACCGGCGAACTCGTCGACGCGGCGTTCGAGGAGCTGTAACGGTGGGCCACCACACGTTCGACGTCTCGAGGGCGGACAGACTGGAGGATGCCGGACGGCGATACCGCTTTCTCTCGGCCGAGGAACTGCTGTGGGCGCTCTCGCCCACACCGGAGGACGTCGTCGCCGACCTCGGCAGCGGGACCGGCTTCTTCACCGACGACGTTGCCCCACACGTCGACACGGTCCACACGGTCGACGTTCAGGCGGCGATGCACGACTACTACCGGGAGAAGGGCGTCCCCGAGAACGTCTCGCTCGTCACGAGCGACGTGGGCGACCTGCCCCTCGCGAACGGCGCCGTCGACGCCGCGTTCTCGACGATGACCTACCACGAGTTCGCCGGCGACGCGGCGCTCGCGGAGATCCGGCGGGTCCTCGCCCCCGACGGCCGCC
The DNA here is from genome assembly GCF_003344565.1 of Saliphagus sp. LR7. Lineage (NCBI taxonomy): Archaea > Methanobacteriati > Methanobacteriota > Halobacteria > Halobacteriales > Natrialbaceae > Saliphagus > Saliphagus sp. LR7. The sequence continues at coordinate 88,502 of NZ_QPND01000006.1, forward strand.
TCGTCGTCGCCGACTGGGCGGCAAGCGGTACCGGCGAGTACGGCCCGCCCGTAGAGGAACGGTACGGCGCCGACGAGGCCGCGAGCGCGCTCGACGAGACCGGGTTCGCCGTCCGCCACGAGGCCGTCCGGCCCGAGACGTTCCTGCTGATCGCGACCCTCGAGTAGCCCCCGGTAGCTTGATGGCCGTCGACGGACGAACCGACGACATCGAGATGGGAGTCGAGAGAACGGGCGGAATCGAGGCGGTCACGTTCGACCTCGACCGAACGCTCCTCCGGTACGAGCGCTCGCCCGGAACGGTCCTCGAGGCGGCCTTCGAGAGCGTCGGTGTCGAGCCCCTCTTCGCCGTCGAGGAGTACTACGCGCGCTACGACGAGTTCGCCGAGCGCTCGGGCTCGATGGCCGAACTCCGGTCGGCCTGCTTCGCGGCGCTGGCCGCCGACAACGGCCACCCGAAGCGCCTCGGACGCGAGGTCGCGGCGGCGTTCGCCGACGAGCGCGACCAGTCGAACGTCGAACTACTGCCGGGAGCCGCCCGCGTGCTCGAGGAACTGGGCCGGGAGCACCGGCTGGGCGTCGTCACCAACGGCGCGCGGGACGCCCAGCGGACGAAGATGGAGGCCGTCGGCCTCGAACGCTGGATCGACGCGGTCGTCGTCGCGGGCGCGGAGACGCCGCCGAAGCCGGACCCGCGGCCGTTCGAGCGCGCGCTCGGTGCCCTCGGCGCGGCGTCTGCGACCGCGGTCCACGTCGGCGACTCCCTCGAGACCGACGTCGCCGGCGCGGCCGCCGCCGGCCTCGACTCCGTCTGGGTGTCTGCGGATCCCGACGCCCGGGGCCAGGATCCGACCTACCGGGTCGACTCGGTCGCCGACCTGTCTCCACCCCCGTGGATCGAGGACGCCGCGTCGAGGACGTGATCCGGGCTGGCGAGAGAGACGCGGTGGCCGCTCCGCCGATCACCGGCCGTCGGCGTACGTCTCGCAGGCCTCTCGCATGGTGAGCACCTCGATGTCGCGCTCGTCGATCCAGCCCAGCGTCTCCCGGATCCGTTCGGTGGTGACCTCGGGTTTGAACGTGTGGGCGCCGATCACGCCGAGGGCGCCCCGGTCGGCGACCTCGTCGAGCCGTCCCCTGACGGCCTCGGGCGTGGTGTACTCGATGAAGTAGTCCCGGCGGGTCCGGAGGGGATCGAACCCCTCGGGGTCGTTGATCGGCGACCCCGGACGGGCGTTGACGACGCCGCCGTAGCGCTCGGCGACGAAGGGCCGCGAGTAGTCGTCGAACACGTCGTAAGGTGCCAGGAAGGTCTCGACGTCGAACCCGAGGGCCTCGAGTTCGCCCTTCGATTCCGCAACGGTCATTCGCACCTGCTCGGGGGGGTATCTGAGGGCGCTTCCGGCCGGGAACGCCTCGCCGAGGGTCCCCTCGAGTTCGACGTACGCTCCGTCGCCGTCGGAGCCGTGGCCGGCGACGCTCTCGCGGACGATCCGGTCGCCGTCGGCGACCTCGACCGTCAGCCCGCCGTGGAAGCCGTGGCGGACGTGGTCGGGGTAGAGCCGCGCGTCGCCGGGGGCCGCGTCGGCCCTGAGCGCGGCCGTGCCGACCGCGGTGTGGTCGGTCGTGTGGGAGGCGATCTCCCAGCCGGCGTCGGCGAGTTCCTCGAGCTGGGAGAGGGTCATCCAGTCGGTGCCGAGGTGGTCCTCGCGGCCGATCCACTCGGTGACGACTCCGGAGACGGCGGGGACGTCGAACTCGCGGTGGGCCGGGAGCGCCTGCGTGTAGTCCTCGATCGGTCCGTCGTCGTAGACGATCACCACCGCCCCGTTTTCGGGTCGGGCGGATCGTCGGGAGCCGTCGGCGTCGTTCCAGTCGGGCTCTCCCGACCCTCCCGAACCGGACGCCTCCGTTCCGGACTCCGCCGGGCCCGATCCCGACGACGGGGCGGTCGCCTGCTCGGCGGGCCCGCCGTCGACTCTGTCCTGCCAGCCGTCGCCGCCGGAGCCGCCGGGCGGGAGTTCGGCGGTCGCCGGCGCGGCGTGTCCCCGGCCGCTCGCGACGTCGCTCCCCTCGAGGGAGCCGACCACTCCGGCCAGTGTGCCGCCGCACGCACTCAGTACCGCTCGACGTGACAGTCCGTTCGCCATGGTTGTCGTCCGCGGAATCGGCGAATAGTTAACGAGAGGCTGGCCGGAAGCGACGGCGTATAACCGCGGCCTACTCCCGCAAGCGGGGAGGATTCGGGACGCGTCGGCTCCGGCGGGCTCACGAAACACCCCCCGTTTTCGGGAAACCTGTCCGGTCAGCGGTAGGAGGTCTTAAGTCCCTCTGACCGATACCACTCCTATCATGGAACGTCCCACCCGCCAACGCGAACGTGACTCGGAAGGAACCACGACGAAGGCGGAGGACACGGACGAACGGACCTGCGAGGAGTGTGGCTCGACCGACCTCGTCACCAGCGGGGACCAGGGCGAACTCGTCTGTGAGGACTGCGGGCTGGTCGTCGAGGAGCGAAACATCGACCGGGGCCCCGAGTGGCGCGCGTTCAACGCGACCGAGCGCGACAACAAGTCCCGCGTGGGCGCGCCGACGACCCAGACGATGCACGACAAGGGGCTGACGACCACCATCGACTGGAAGGACAAGGACGCCTACGGCCGGTCGATCTCCTCGGAGAAACGCTCCCAGATGAACCGCTTGCGAAAGTGGCAGGAACGCATCCGGACGAAGGACGCGGGCGAGCGCAACCTCCAGTTCGCGCTCAGCGAGATCGACCGGATGGCGTCGGCACTGGGCGTCCCCCGATCGGTCCGGGAGGTCGCGAGCGTGATCTACCGGCGCGCGCTCTCGGAGGACCTGATCCGCGGGCGCTCGATCGAGGGCGTCGCGACCAGCTGTCTGTACGCCGCCTGTCGCCAGGAGGGGATTCCGCGAAGTTTGGACGAGGTCGCAGACGTCTCCCGGGTCGAACAGAAGGAGATCGGCCGAACGTATCGCTACGTCGCCCAGGAGCTCTCCCTCGAGATGAAGCCGGTCGATCCGACCGACTACGTCCCCCGGTTCTGTTCGGGACTGGGGGTAAGCGAGGAGGTCGAGGCGAAGGCAAACGAGATCATCGAGACCACCGCCGAGGAAGGGTTGCTCTCGGGCAAGTCCCCGACGGGGTACGCCGCCGCGGCGATCTACGCCGCCGCCCTGCTCTGTAACGAGAAGAAGACCCAGCGCGAGGTCGCAGACGTCGCGCAGGTGACCGAAGTGACGATCCGAAACCGGTATCAAGAACAGATCGAGGCCGTCGGGCTCTCGACGTAACCGGGGGCGACCGCCGGCGGCGGGACCGATAGACTCAAGGCGCCATCATTAGTTAGTGGGTGACACGTTCCCATCATGGAAATCTCGGAGCAGCTCAGTTGTCTGTATACTGCCGAAATCGACGCCAAGGGCGACTCGTACGTGATCGAGGTTCCGGCCCACGAGATCGAACTCGGCGACGTCGAGCCGGGGAAGGTCTACCGCGTCGGGCTGTTCACCCCCGAGCGGGCGGAGTCGACCGTCGAGACGGCGGGTGACGACCGCCCGCGGTCGGGTCCGCCCGTCGAGACCGGCGAGCAACGCACCGTCGAGATCGAGACGATCGGCGACCAGGGCGACGGGATCGCCCGCGTCGAGCGCGGCTACGTGGTCATCGTCCCCGAGGGCGAGGAGGGAGACCGGGTGGAGATCGAGATCGAACAGGTCCGGGAGAACGTCGCCTTCGCCCGGATCGTATGACCTTTAGCATCTGCGTCCGCGAGGAGTACGTCGAGGACGGCGACGAGCACCTGCGATTCGGCGTCGCGGTGACGACCCGACTGGCCGGCGTCGGCCGGCTCTGTCCGTTCGCGAGCGAGGACGGCGCGGTGGCGACCCAGAGCCTGGTCAACGTCGACCTCGGCCGGCGGGGACTCGAGTACCTCGCCGACGGGGTGGCCGTCGAGGACGCCCTCGAGGCGCTGCTCGCGGCCGACGACGGCCGGGAGAACCGACAGCTCCACGGCGTCGACCGCGAGGGGACCTATGCCTTCTCCGGCGAGGAGTGCAAGCCGTGGTACGGCCACCGCGTCGGCGAGAACTACACCGTCGCGGGGAACCTCCTGACCGGCGAGGCCGTCGTCGACGCGACCGCCGAGGCGTACGAGGCCGATCGGGAGGGCGACCGGCACTTGGCCGAGCGGCTGATCGACGCGCTCGCCGCGGGCCACGCCGAGGGCGGGGACAAACGCGAGGAGCTTTCGGTCCAGAGCGCCGCCCTCCGCGTCGCCACGACCGAGGGCGACGACGGGGCGACCGAGCCGGCGTACAACGACCTCCGGGTGGACGCGACCGAGTCCCCGATCGAGGAGCTCCAGGAGACGTACGAACTGGCGGTCCGGGGCCACGAGGACGCGATGGAACGCTACGAGGAGGCCTACGAGGACGACGAGATGGCCGAGTCGGGCTAACCGGGCGAATCGTGTTCTATCCCACGAAGCGTGTTCCGAGCCTGAAAATCGGGCAAAGATACAGGTCACGTCCCACGAAAGACCAGGTATGGGTGTAGGTGTGGACGCCGACGGTACCGTCGGGAGGCGCGAGCGACCCGGCGACGCCGACGAGGAGAACCACGTCCTCCTCAAGTGGCCGGTGTGGGACCGGGAGGACGAACGGGCAGCGAGGCGGGTTCGGGTCGGCCGGTACGACGGCTTCGAGGGCGAGTGGCGGATCGTCCTCGAGGTCCGCGTCCGGGATCACTGGGAGGAGCGGGCGACGCTCGGCTACGCCGACGACCTGGACGGGGTCGAGATCGGGGAACCGTGATCGCACGCCGGGATCGCCCCCCGATGGGAACGCGGACGGGTCAGCTTCCGCCGATCACGCCGCCCGCGGAGACGTAGTAGTAGACGACGAAGGCGGCGGCCAGCGCCCACTGCCCGGGGTGGACGTCGTCGGCCTCGCCGGTCGCGGCCTTGATGACCGGGTAGGTGATGATCCCGGCGGCGAGGCCGTCGGCGATCGAGGCCGTGAGGGGCATGACGGTGATCGTGAGCCCGCCCGAAATGAGCCAGGCGGGGTGGTCCCAGTCGATGTCGCGGACCCCCTGGAGCATGATGATGCCGACGACGACGAGCGCGAGGTAGGAGGCGTAGTTCGGGATCGCGGCGATCAGCGGCACCGCCGCGAGCGAGAGCGCGAAGCAGGCGGCGACCGTCAGCGCGGTCATCCCCGTGCGCCCGCCCTCCTCGATCCCCGTCGAGGACTCGATGTAGGTCGTCACCGTCGAGGTGCCGACCATCGCGCCGACGGTCGTCCCGACGGCGTCGGCCATCAGGGGTTTCTCCATCTCGGGGAGGTTCCCCTCCTCGTCGAGAAAGCCCCCGAACTGCGAGACGCCGACGAGGGTGCCCGCGGTGTCGAAGAAGTCCACGAAGAAGAACGTGAAGACGACCAGGAGGAAGGTCGCGGGCTCGATCCCCGAGAACCCATCGAGGAAGGCGCCCGCCAGGGGCGTGATGTCGTACTGGGCCCCGGAGATATCGGTGGGCGCGAGGACGCCCCGATCGACGACGCCGGCGAACGTGAGCGCCCAGCCCGCGAGCGCCGTCGTGAGGATGCCGACGACGATGGCGCCGGTGGTGCCGCGGGCGTAGAGGACGAAGGTGAGCATCAGCCCAGACAGCGCGAGGAGGGCGACGGGGTCGGCCGCGACGTCGTTCAACTGCACGAGCGTCGACTCGGAGGCGGCGACGACGTTCATCTCCGTCAGTCCCAGGAGGAGCAAGAAGAGGCCGATCCCGGCGCCGACGGCGAACTTGACGGGTTCGGGGAAGAGCTCGATGACGTACCGGCGCGCGCCGACCGCCGTCAGCACCATGAAGAGGATCCCCTCGACGAAGACCGCGGCGAGCGCCGTCTGCCAGGGCACCCCGAGGACGATCACGACCGTGAACGCGAAGTAGGCGTTGAGCCCCATCCCCGGCGCCAGCCCGAACGGGCGGTTCGCGTACAGGGCCATCACGAGGATCGCGGCGACCGACGAGACGATCGTCGCGATCGCGATCATCTGTTCGATCTCCCCCTGAGAGTAGCCCTCGATGGCGATCGCCTCCGCGAGGATCGTCGGGTTGACGACGATGATGTAGGACATCGTCAGGAACGTCGTCACGCCCGCGATCAGTTCGGTCCGAAGGTCCGTCTCGTGTTCGTCGAACCCGAAGTACTCCCCCAACCGGGACCGCCCGCCGCTCGAGCCTGCCATAGGCGAGGCTATCAGATCGGGCCGTTATATAGCTGCGCCATCGGCGTCGTATCGGTCGCCACCGTGGCGTTTAAGCGCCCGACCCGGGATGGACGGGGCATGAAACGGATCATCAGCACCGACGACGCGCCCGCCGCGGTCGGCGCCTACAGCCAGGCGACGGCGACCGACGACCTCGTCTTTACCGCCGGACAGATCCCGATGACGCCGGAGGGCGACCTCCTCGACGACGCGCCGATCGCCGACCAGACCGAGCAAGCGCTTACGAACGTCGAGTCCGTCCTCACCGAGGCCGGCTGCGGGATGGGCGACGTCCTCAAGGTCACCGTCTTCCTCGACGACATCGACGACTTCGAGGCGATGAACGAGACGTACGCCGACTTCTTCGAGGCGGAACCGCCCGCCAGAAGCGCCCTCGAGGTCGCGAACCTCCCCAAGGGCGTCGGCGTCGAGATCGAGGCGGTGGCGACGACCGACTGAGACGGACGCTACTGGAAGCGGACGCCGAGGTCGTGCATTCCGTCGTTGTTGACCGCGAGGTTGACCAGCAGCGGCGTCAGACTCTCGACGACCGCGGTCGCGGCCAGCGGACCGCCGTCTAACGCGCGGATCCCCTCGATCTCGGCGGCCAACTCCCGCACGAGGTCCTTGGCCTCTGCGTCGTCGCCGGTGACGACGACGTCTGCAGTGAGGTCGTTGTCGAGATCCGAGAGCGCGCCCGCAGCGAGGTTCTGGAACGCCCCGACGACGGGGACGTCCTCCGGAGTCGCCGCCGCGATCGCCTCGGCGATCGACCCGGTTCCCGGCGGGTCGTACTGGAACCCGCCAGCGGTGCGGTCCATCGGCACGACGGGACTGACAAGAGTCGTCCCCGGCTCGAGTCGGTCGGCGACAGCCTCGACCGTCGACCTCGCGTACTCCGGCGGGACACTCAGAACGACGACGTCCGCGCCCGCGGCCGCCTCCCCGTTCCCGACGCCCGTGATCTCCGGGTCCCGACCCCGGTCGGCCAGCAGCGTCGCGTACCGATCCGCCTGCTCGGCCGCCTTCTCGGGCTCTCGCGAGCCGACGACGATCGAGTGGTCGGTGTCAAGCGCCCACCGCAGGGCGAGTCCCTTCCCGATGTCCCCGGTGCCCCCGAGGAGTGCGATTTCCATGGCGAGTGGAGCCGGGCCACCGTAATAGAACTACCCGTCGAGGGAAACGTCGCTCCTATCCGGGCCGTCGGCCGCGTCGAGCCCGCGGGCGACCTCCCGTGCCCGTCGGCGGATCGCTTCGGGATCGACGGTCCGGGCCTCGCCGTCCTCGACGACGACCTCGCCGTCGACCATCGTGAAGACGACGTCGTCGCCGTGGGCCGCAAAGACGAGATGCGAGAGCGGGTCGTAGACCGGCGTCGCCCGCGTCACGTCGGTCGTGAGCCCGATCACGTCCGCGCGCCACTCCTCACGGAGCGCGCCGACGTCCTCGAACCCCGCCGCACGAGCGCCGTTTACCGTCGCCATCTCGAACAGCGTCTCGGCGGGGGCGGCGACCGGGTCCAGACGGTCTACCTTCTGGAGGAGGCTCCCCTGGCGCATCTCGGTGAACGGGTCGAGGGTGTTGTTACACGGCGGCCCGTCGTTGCCCAGCGCGACGTTGATCCCCCGCTCCCGGTAGTCGCCGATCGGTGCGATCCCGCTCGCGAGTTTCATGTTCGAGGACGGGCAGTGGGTGACGTGAGTCCCGGTTTCGGCCAGGATCTCGCGTTCGGCCTCGTCGGTGTGGACGCAGTGTGCGAGGACCGTGTCCTCGCCCGTGAGTCCGACCTCGTCGAGCCAGCGGACGTTTCGCATCCCCGTGTCGGCCTCGACGGTCTCGATCTCCCGGCGGTTCTCGCTCGCGTGGGTGTGGATTCGGACCCCGTCGTACCGGTCTGCGAGGGAGCGAGCGCCCCGAAGACACTCCTCGCTACAGGAGACCGCAAAGCGGGGCGTCACCGCGTACCGGATGCGGTCGTCGAACGCGCCGTGGTACTCCTCGATGAGCCGCTCGCTCTCCGCCAAGGCCTCGTCGGTGTCCTCGCACAGACCCTCCGGCGACCGTCGGTCCATCAGCACCTTCCCGAGCAGTCCCCGGATCCCGACCTCGCCTGCGGCCTCGAACGCCCGGTCGGCGTGGTTGACCGAGAGGTGATCGATGGCCGTCGTCGTCCCGCTCTCGACCATCTCGAGGTAGCCCAGTGTCGCCGCGACCTCCATCTCCGCCGCCGACAGGGAGGCCTCCATCGGGAGAACGTGGTCGAACAGCCACTCGAGCAGTTCCGAATCGTCGGCGATCCCCCGCCCGAGGCTCTGGACGGAGTGGACGTGGGCACCGACCATCCCCGGCGCGAGCAGGTCGAACGAGCGCTCCTCGTGGTCGGGGTAGCGATCCCGAAGCTCAGCGCGGGGGCCGACGGCCTCGATCCGGGAGCCGGAGACGACGACCCCACCCTCGTCGATCACCGTCTCCGAATCGGCGATCACCGTACCCGAAAGCAGCATACCCGAAAACGGGCGTCGGAGCCCAAACGGCTGTCGATCCCTACTCGTCGACGGGGACCCGCTCGCCGCGGTCGGCGCTTCCGTAGATGGCGTCGATGACCCGCATGTTCGCGAGCGTCTCCTCGCGGCCGATCGGCGGCTCGTCGCCGGACTCGACCGCGTCGGCGAACGCCTCGACCTCGAGACGGTAGGCGTCCACGCCCTCGAACTCCTCCGTGCGCTCCTCGCCCTCGACGCTGTAGGTGATCGAGACGTCGGCGCCGCTGGGATTGTAGACGTTCTCGGCTGCGAGCCAGCCGTTCTCGGCGTCCACCCGGTAGCACTGGCGGTGCCGGGTGTCGAACCCACACCTGAGCTGTGCGTGGGCCTCGTCGTACTCAAGGCGGGCAGCCAGTTCGGTGTCGACGCCACAGTCGCGGGTGTCCAGCGCGTGGGCGCTCGCGCGCTCCGGCTCGCCGAGGAAGCCCCGCGCGGCGCTGACAGGATAGCAGCCGACGTCCATCAGGCTCCCGCCGGCGAGCTCCGGGGAAAGCCGGATGTCATCGGGGTCACCCCGAAGCGAGAAGGTGAACGTCGAGGCAACGTTTCGGACCGTTTCGAGCTCCTCGCGGACGATCTCGCGGGCCCGCTCGGTTCGGGGATGGAACTGGTACATGAACGCCTCCATCAGCGCGACGCCCTCGTCGGCACAGTGGTCGAACAGCGCCTCGGCCTCCTCGGTATCGACGGCGAGAGGTTTCTCACAGAGGACGTCGAGGCCGGCGTCGGCGGCCCGCCGGCTCCACTGGGCGTGGAGGGCGTTGGGAAGCGGGTTGTAGACCGCGTCGATATCGGCGTCGAACAGCGCCTCGTAGCTCCCGTACGTTTCAGGAGCGGCGTCGATCCCGTCGGCGGCCTCCCGGGCGCGTTCCTCGTCGCGGGAGGCGATGGCGGCGACCGTGTGGGGCGAGTCCTCGATCGCGGGGATCATCGAGCCGGTGGCGATGTCGGCCGTGCTCAGGATTCCGAATCGCATACCTCACTCCCCTCTGGCGGGCCCAAAGAACCCATCGTTCAGTACCGCATCGCGAGCCCGTACATCTCGCCGACGGACTCCGGCTCGATGTCGTCGAGAACCCCCTCGAGTTCGGCGAGCAGCGCCTCCCGCGATGTCGGGGAAAGCGAGGCGGCCGCAGACCGGACGGCCTCGGCGTGGGCTTCGATATGGCTCGCCGTCCAGGGAACCGGATCCAGCAGGGTCAGCTCCCGGTCGACGGTCCAGCCGTGGGCCGAAAACGCCGCCCGCAGGACCGACGACGGGTAGAAGGTGAGCGCCGGGCGGCCGGTCGCCAGCGAGGCGGCCGCGTTCTCTACGGCGAACAGCCGCCCGACGGCGGCGTCCTCGGGCGGCGGCGCGTAGTCGTCGACCAGGAGGTGGGCGCCGGGGGCCGCGACCCGCGTCAACTCGGCGGCGACGGCCTCGAGTGCAACGGGTTCGAGGAGGTTACAGAGCGCGTGGGCCGTGATCAGTTCGACGGAATCGTCGGCGAGCGGGCACTCCCGGAGGTCGGCCTCGACGGACGCGAGGCGGTCCCCGGCGTCGGCGAACCGGTCGGCGACCAGTCGCGCGTGCTCGGGGTCGTCCGTGAGCGCGTACACCCGGTCGGCGCCGGCCGCGAGCAGTCCAGCGGTCGTGTTGCCGGTTCCGGCGCCCGCCTCGAGACAGACCGTCCCCGCGACCGGCCGGTCGGCGAGGGCGGTCGAGACGGTCGTGGGGACCATCTAGTGGTGGAGCTGTTCGGGAACCGGGCTCTCGGCGTGGCGCAGGCGCTCGATCAGCGAGCGCTGGGCGGGGTCGTCCATCTCCCCTTTGAACCGCTCGGCGGCGTCCAGCGCCATCGCGACCAGCTTCGGGTCGCCCGCGTTGATGACGCTCGAGAGGCCCTGGGAAAGCGCGAAGTCGAACCGTTCTCTCGTCTCCTCGGGGGTGTCGACGGGTTCGTACCAGTTGGCGTACGGCCGTTCGTCCTCGGAAAGGTCCTCGGGCCAGGGCCCCTTCGCGAACGCCTTGATCCCCAGCGTTCCGATCCCCTCCTCGCTCGCGCGCTCGAGCACCGCGGCGTAGTCGTGGTCGGGACCCTCTTTCCCCGCGACGACGGGGTTCATCGGGAACATCAGCGTCTCCAGATCGTCGATCCGGTCGATCGCGTCGAGAATGAGCTGGGGATTGCCGTGGCTGGTGAGCCCGATGTGGTCGACCAGCCCCTCGTCTTTCGCGTCGCGAAAGGCGGCGAGCGCGCCCCCTTCCCTGGTGATCTCGTCGAGTTCGGACTCGTATTCGAGGCCGTGGACCTGGTAGAGGTCGATGTGGTCGACCTCGAGACGGTCGAGCGAGGCCTCGAGCTTCTCGCGCGCCCCGTCGTAGTCCCGTTCCTGGGTCTTACAGCCCAGAAAGATCTCCTCGCGGTACTCGCCGAGTTTCGGCGCGAGTTTGAGTTCGGCGTCGCCGTACGTCGGGGCGACGTCGAAATGGTTGATCCCCCGATCGAGAACGAGTTCGACCATCTGGTCGGCGCCCTCCTGTTCGAGCCAGTTGAGCGCGATGGCGCCGAAGGTCATGACGGTGCTCTCCTGGCCTGTCTCTCCCAGCGGACGCGTTCGCATACCACGAGCGTCGGGGTCCGAACATAAAGCTGTCTCGGGGGCCCGTCCGGAGTCGCCAGCGTCGACACCGGCCGCGGGCGACCGGCGCTCGCCCGGCCACCCCGCCTACAGCCGATCGCGGACCCGGTCGACGATCGCGTCGGCGTCGTAGGCCTCCTCGTCGACGTCGAAGACCGACTCGCCGTCGACGTGGACCCGGAACGTTCCCCCGTCCTCGGTCACGAGCGCGACCGACTCGAGATCCCGACCGAACGTCGTCAACAGCTCCTCCTGGAGGTCCTGAGCCCGGTCGAGGTGGCCACACGGGACGCAGTATTCGATCTCGACGGTTGTCATACGTTCCCGATGGTCGCCCGTCCGGGTAGTCGTTCGGGTTCCGGAACCCGGTCGCGGGTCCCGGCGGAGTCAGCGTCCGTCGAGCCGATCGACGACCGGCGTCGCCGTGATCCCGTGGACGACGACCGAGAGCAGGACGACCGCGCCGACGAGCGCCCACAGCAGGTCCGCGTCGGCAAAGGCGGCCTCGGTGAGCGCGTGGGCGAGGTAGTAAAACGAGCCGATGCCGCGAATCCCGAAGAACGCGATGGTCCCCCGCTCGAGGAGGTCCCGATCGAACCCGATCAGTCCGACCAGTCCCGCCAGCGGGCGGACGACGAAGACGATGGCGACGGCCGCGAGCGCGGCCTCGACGGTCAGGGGCGCCAGCAGCCCGCCGACGATCGCGCCGCCGAAAAAGAGCATGAGCAGCCCCATCGCGACCTGTTCGGCCAGCTCGCTCACCTCGTGGAGGGCCTCGTTGTAGTCGTGGGAGCGCTCGTAGCTCCGGAGCGAGAGGGCGGCGACGAAGACGGCGATGAACCCGTAGCCGCCGACGAGTTCGGTGGCTCCGTAGACGAGGAGCGTGCCGGCGACCGCCTCCAGACCCTGGACGGACTCGGCGATCCGGGTCTCTGGCGAGGCCCCGAAGACCACGCGCGCGATCAGCCAGCCCAGGCCGGCCCCGAGGACGACCCCGACGAAGATCCGGTAGAAGACCTCGACGAGGAGCCACTCGCCGAGCCAGTTGCCCGGGGCGGCGCCGACGAGCGCGACCGCGATCGCCAGGTTCGTAAACGGGAAGGCCAGCCCGTCGTTGAGCCCGGCCTCCGAGGAGAGCGCGAACCGGACCTCGTCCCCGCGCTCCTCGGCCGGCACGTCGGCGCCTTCCTCCTCGCCCTCGCCGGGCTCTTCGACCTGGACCTCCGAGGCCAACACGGGGTCGGTCGGCGCGATGACCGCCCCCAGCAGGATCGCCGAGGGGACGACGAGGCCGACGAGCCACCGGCCCAGGACGGCCGCACCGGCGATCGACAGCGGCATCGTGATCGCGAGCAGCCGCCATGTCGAGGCCCACTCCCGGAGCCCGGGCGGGCGGTCGATCTTCAGCCCGATCGCCATCAGCGCGACGACGACGACGAACTCCGCGAGCCGCTCGGTCGTCTCGCCCTGTTCCAGGGGATCGGGCGCCGGGAGTCCGATCGGAAGCGCGAAGACGACCATCCCGAACCCGACGAAGAAAAGCGGCAGCGAGATCGCTCGTTGGGTGACGTACCGCGGGAGCACCGCGACGCCGAAGAGGAGAGCGCCGACGACGACCAGGCCGACCTCGTACAGCTCGAGGACCATACCCCCGGTAGCGGGGCGGCCCCCAAAAGGGTGGGCCGTGCAGGGACAGTCCCAAGGCCGGCCGGACGAAGGGGTGGTATGGACGGATTCGACCGCTCCTCGTCGCGTCGGCGGCTGCTCGCTCTCGCCGGCGCGGCGGCGAGTACGGCGCTCGCAGGGTGTACCGCGGACGTCGGCGAGGAGTTCCCGCCGAACACGAAGACGCCCGTCTCGGCGTGGCTTCCCGACCTCCCCGTCACGAAACCGACGGACGTCGTCGCCGACGGGATCGAGGCGACCGCCGACCGGGAGATCGTCGACGAGGACGACCTCGCCGCCGTCCTCGAGGCCCGGGACCTCGAGATCCACACGATCGAGCGGACGGCCGACGTGCTGACGGTCGAGTACGTCTCCGGGGAGCTCTACGAGGAGGGGATCCTCCACGGCATCGGCCCGATCGCGGGCGCCTACGCGGCGCTCGTCGGCGCGGGCGAGGACAGCGAGTTCCTCGAAATCACGATCCTCGATACGGCGCCCGAATCGTTCGGGACCGCGGAGGTAGAGGCGGCGTGGGCCGAACGCTTCGACCGGGGGACCTACTCCGTCGACGAGTACGCCGAACTGGTGGTCGCGGGGATCGAGTCGAGACGTCACCCGCCGGAGGTCGGCGCCTCCACGGAGTGACCGCCTGCCGATAACCGGTGGCGGTACCCGACGTGGATAGCCGGAAGACCTATTCGATCAGAACGCCTGTTTTCGGCCATGAAACTCCGACGACCCACGGACTTCCTGATCCTGGCGGCCTTAGAGGAGACGGGACGCAACGTCGCGACGAACCTCCAGGCCCACACGGACAAGAGCCGCAAGAACATCAACACCCGCCTGCCCGTCCTCGAGGACTACGGACTGGTCAGAAAGATCGGCCCCGCCGAACGCTCGGGCCTCTACGAGATCACTCAAACGGGGAAAGCCGCGCTGGTCTACCGGGACCAGTACGACGAGGTCGACGACTTCGCGACCCTCCTCGAAGGCCCCACCGCCGACGCCGGCCAGGAAAGCGCCGAGGCCGCCTTCGTCCGCGGCGAACCCGAACCCGAAGACGAAACCGACGAGTAGTTGCTCGGCGGTTTCGAACGGACGGCCACAGCCGGCGAGAGCCGGAACCAGCCACGGGCCGCGCGACGTTTTCGAGTGGATCGCTCTCCGGCGGTGCCTAAAAATCCGTGTCAGTACCCGGGTGAGGGTTGAGGGGGCCAGGAGCGGTAGCCGGTCCGCATGGACTCGCTCTACCTCGCGGTCGGCACGGTCGTCCTCCTCGCCGTGGTCGTAGACGTCATCTGGACGACGCTGTGGGTCGATGGAGGATCGGGTCCCCTCTCGGCCCGGCTGACGACCTGGACCTGGTACGGGCTCCGGCGGGCGAGCGACGACCGGGGGCTGCTCGGGGTGGCCGGTCCGCTCGTCCTCTCGCTTACGCTCGCGATGTGGATCGGACTCCTCTGGCTCGGCTGGACGCTGCTTTTCGCCGGCGGGAGCCCGGCACTCCTCAGCACCCAGACTGGCGAGCCAGCCTCCTGGACCGGCCGGATCTACTACGTCGCCTACACCATGTTCACGAACGGGAACGGCGACTACACGCCCGCCGGGGGCGTCTGGGAGATTGCGAGTTCGTTCACGACGGCAACGGGAATGGCGTTCGTCACGCTCGGGATCTCCTACGTCGTCACCGTCCTCGGTGCGGTCTCGGAGAAACGATCGTTCGCGAGCGACGTCACCGGTCTCGGGGACCGTCCCGAGTCGTTCGTCCGGACGGGCTGGGACGAAACCGAAGGCGAGTTCGGCGAACTCGGGCTTCCTCTCGAGTCGCTGGCCAACGACCTCAGCCTGCTCGCGGACAAGCACAAGGCGTACCCGGTCCTCCACTACTACCACAGCGACCAGCCCTCGCGGGCCTCCGCAGTGGCGGTCCCGATCCTCGACGAGGCGCTGACCGTTCTCGAAAGCGGCGTCGAGCCCGCGGACCGGCCGGACCCGGTGCTCCTTGCGAGCGCACGCTCGAGCGTCGATACCTATCTCGACACGCTCGAAACAGCCTTCATCGACCCCGCCGACGAGGTGCCTCCCGCCCCCGACCTCAACCGACTCCGCGAGGACTCCATCGGGACCGTCGAGGATCGGACGCTCGAGAGGGCCGTCTCGGAGATCGAGGACCGCCGGCGCAGGCTCCTGGGGATCGCCCGGGCCGACGCCTGGGAATGGCCGCCCGTCGGGGAAGACGAGTCGCGTGCCACCACACACCAACCGGACCCGTAGCCAACAGCTATATGTACGGGCACGGACTCCTGGCGCCAACACGGTGTCCGACGTGGTTTCGCCACTTTCCCACTCCGCCCGATCACTGCTCGCCGCCCTCGCTTGCTTCGCGCTCGCGGGCCTCGCCGACGCCCCGCTCTCGGCCACCCCGAGGGTCGTTCTCGCGCTTTCCGCGACCGTCGCTGGCGTCTACGCGACGGCCCGGTACGCCTGCTCGGCCGACCGCGTCCGGCTCGCCCGAACCGCCATCGCGCTCTGGGTCGCGGTCGTCGCTCTCGCGGCGGTCGCCGCCGCGGGCGAGGCGGGAGGATACGGGCCGTTGTCGGCCGGCGGCGACGCCGCCGTGCGGACGGCGACCTGGACCGCCCTGCTCGTCGCTGGCGCCACGACCGCCTTCCTGGGTTTCCGGGAGTACGGCAGCCGAGCCGGCGAGCCCGCGACCGTCGAGAGCGAGATCGAATACAGCAACAACTGAACCCGGCTGAACGCGATCGCTCGGACGGGAGATCAAGCGGACAGGACCTCCGGTGGCTACTCCCGAACCCGGTAGCTCAGCGCGATCCCCTCCCCGAGTGGGAGGACGACCGTCTCGAAATCGGGGTCCCGGCGTACGGTTCGGAGGTACTCCGCGACCCCGCGGGTCATCTCGTTCGCCTCCGAGAGGAGTTCCGTGCGCTCGCTGTCGTCCCCGCTTTCGAGCACCGCCAGGAGGGTCTCGAACTCGAGGGGGCCGGCCCGCATCGCGTTGTCGGCGACGACGGCACCACCGACGGGCACCTTCGGCTTGATCGCCTCGAACGCCTCGGGGTAGCGTTCCTTCTGGTGATCGATCAGGACGACGTCGAAGGGGCCGTCGTAGCGTTCGACCGTCTCCAGGGCGTCACCGAGTTCGTAGCGGGCGACGCCGTCGTGGCCGCCCTCGGCCATGTAGTCGCGGGCCATCTCGAGTTCCCCTTCGTCTACCTCCGTGAGGACGACCTCGCCGTCGTCGGGAAGGGCCTGGGCGAACCAGTAGGCCGAATAACCGTAGCCGGAGCCGAATTCGAAGACCCGCTCGGCATCGGTCATCCGGGCGACCAGCCGAAGGAACGAGCCGACGTCGGGGCCGACGTTGGGAAATCCCTCCCGTTCGGCGAACTCGTGCATTTCCACGAGGGTGTCGTCGGGGTCGGGACCCGCCGCGCGGACGAACCGTGCCACCTCCTCGGAGAGCACCGATGACATACCGGACGGTCCCGCCGGGAGCCGATAGTTCTACCGGCGCCGGCGACCGCTCGGTCGGAGCCGTCGGCACGTTTTTTGGCCCGCGAGCCCGTCGGCTCCCGTATGGCCCCGAACGACGTCCGCGAGCGCGTCGAGAACCTGGTGTACGAACCGGTCCAGGTCGGAGAGGAGGGGATCGACCTCACGGTCAGCGCGATTTACGAGGTCGAGAAGCCCGGCAGCATCGACTTCGGCGGCGACGAACTCGCCGACGCCGACCTGGCGCCCGTCGGAACCGAGAAGCGAGATCCGGACGACGACTACGAGTGGTGGCATCTCGAGGCCGGTCAGTACGTCCTCCAGCACAACGAGTTCCTCGCGGGCGAGGGGCCGCTGTGGCTCCAGCCCCGCAACGAACTGCTCGCCCGCGGCGCGAGCCATCCGACCGTCCGGGTCACCGAACACCTCCCGCTTCTCCCGCTCGCGGTCGGCGGCGCCGGCCTCGATCTCAAGGAGAACGCCCGCGTCTCGACGCTCCTTCCCGAGTGATCAGGGTCGCGCGGCGACGACCTCCCGGACCCGCGACTCCTCGACCGGGTTTCCGGCCTCGCCGTCGCGTTCGAGCGCCGAGCCGACGATGGCGCCGTCGGCGCCCGCCTCGAGGACCTCTCCGACGGTCTCGGGAGTGACGCCGCTGCCGACGAAGAGGGGAGCGTCGAGATCCGAGAGGGCGTCGGCGACCCGCTCGACGTCCTCGACTCCCGCCTCCTCGCCCGTGCCGGGTCCCGAAACGACGATCCCGTCGGCGAGCCCGCGCTCTGCGGTCTCTCGGGCCGCGCGCTCGATCCCCCGATCGCCGACCGGCGAGGCGTGTTTGACGTGGACGTCCGCGAGGATCGCGACGTCGGGAGCGACCCGCTCGCGCAGGCGGACCGTCTCGTGGGCCCTGCCTTCGAGAACGCCCTGGTCGGTCGCGGCGGTCCCGACGTGGACGTTCACCCGGACGAAACCAGCGCCGACCGCGCCCGCGACCGCGAGGGCCGCCTCGGCGTCGTTTCTGAGGACGTTGATTCCCACCGGAACCTCGACCGCCTCCCGCAGTTCGCCCGCGACGGCGGTCATCTCGCTTACGACGTGGGCCGGGACCCCCTCCGGGTAGAACGGTGCGTCGCCGAAGTTCTCGACGATCAGGCCGTCTACCCCGCCCGCCTCGAGCGCCCGGGCGTCGGCGAGCGCGCGCTCGCGGATGGCTCCCCGACCGCCGTCGAATCCGGGTGCGCCCGGCAACGGTTGGAGGTGGACCATCCCGACGATCGGTCGCTCGGCGTCGAACGGATCGATTGCTGGCATCGACCCTCGTTGGAGGGGGACGGCTAAATCGGCGGCGACCCGCGCCGACGGGGGACCGGTCGGCGCGACCGCCCCCGCACGGCGGTCACCGGCAAGGCCGTCGCCCTCCGGGGCGGTTTTCGGCGCGCGGGGCCGAGGGTCGCCCGATGACCGACCTGCTCTCGCCGCTTTCCCTCCGCGACCGCGAGATCGAAAACCGGATCGCCGTCTCGCCGATGTGTCAGTACTCCTGTGATCGCGACGGGGTCGCCAAAGAGTGGCACCGCGTCCACCTCGGCAGCCGCGCCGTCGGCGGGGCGGGAATCGTGCTGACCGAAGCGACGGCCGTCTCCGCCCGCGGGCGGATCACGCCCCACGACCTCGGGATCTGGACCGACGAGCAGGCCCGATCCCTGAAACCGATCGCCGAGTTCGTCCGCGAGCAGGGCTCCGTCCCGGGAATCCAGCTCGCCCACGCGGGCCACAAGGCGAGCAAGCGCCGCCCCTGGGAGGGAAACGACCCCCTCTCGCCCGAGGAGGGCTGGGAGACGCTGTCGCCCTCGCCGGAGGCCTATCCTTACGAGGAGGGACCCGAAATCCGGGAGATGGATAGCGAGGACATCGAGGAGGTCGTCGGCGCCTTCCGGTCGGCCGCCGAACGCTCGCTTTCGGCCGGCTTCGAGATCGCGGAAGTCCACGCGGCCCACGGCTACCTCCTCCACGAGTTCCTCTCGCCCGTGACAAACCGACGGGAGGACGAGTACGGAGGAAGCTTCGAGAACCGGACCCGACTCGTTCGCGAGGTCACCGAAGCGGTCCGGGACGTGTGGCCCGACGACCGCCCGGTGTTCGTGCGGATCTCGGGGACCGACTGGCTCGAGGGAGTCGAGGAGTCGTGGACGATAGAGCAGTCGGTGCGGCTGTCGGAAGCGCTCGCCGACCTGGGCGCGGACCTGATCGACGTCAGCTCCGGCGGGCTTCACCCCGACCAGCAGCCACCGGAGGGTCCGAACGGCCAGGTTCCCCTCGCGGAAGCGGTTCGCGAGGGCAGCCCCCTCGCGGTGGGCGCCGTTGGCGGGATCACCGAGCCCGAGCAGGCCGACGCGCTCGTGCGAAACGGCCGGGCCGACCTCGTGCTCGTCGGCCGGGAGTTCCTCCGGGACCCTTACTTCGGGCTTCGGGCGGCGGGGGCCCTGCGGGGCGAGGGGGCAAGCGAGGAGTGGCCGGTCCAGTACCGGCGCGGCGTCCGGTGATCTCGGGTCTTGCAGACCCTATCAGTCGTCGGTCGAGGGCGTCGCCTCCTCTGCGTACCGGTTCTCGAAGGCGAACTCCGTGTCCTCGCGGGCGGAGTGGACCCGCTGGGGGAACGGGATCGTGATCCCCTCCCGGTCGAACGCCGCCGTGATCGCCTCGATGACGGCCGTCCGGGCATCCAGGGCCCGCCGCATCGTCGGGTTCTCGATCCAGACGTGGACCTCGAGGAGGATCGCCGAGTCGCCGAAGCGTCTGGTGACGGCCTGGGGCTCCGGGCGGGGCTTGATCTCGGCGAGATCCTCGACGGCCTCGATCGCGACCGACCGGGCGCGTTCGGGGTCGGTGTCGTAGTCGATGCCGACCTCGATCTCGAGGCGGAGCTGGTCGTTCCGGGCGTAGTTCGTGAGCGTCGAACTCGTGATCCGGTCGTTGGGAATCAGTACCTGCTTGTCGTCGAACGTCTGGAGTTCGGTGTGAAAGATCGTGATGTCGGTGACGATCCCGCTCGTCCCGTCCTCGTCGTCGCCGTCGTCGACCTGGATCCACTCGCCGACCCGGAACGGGCGCGAGAAGAGGAGGATGAAGCCGGCGAGCACCGACGTCAGCGTCTCCCTGGCCGTGAGTGCGACGACGGCGGTGATCGCGCCCGCGCCGATGAAGATGTTGGTGAGGTCGATCCGCCAGATCGTCAGCAAGAGGAGGACGGCGACGCCAGCGATGGCGACGTCGGAGACGTGGTAGGCGACCTCGCTCTGGTGGGTCGTGATCGAGTTCCGCGACGCGAGCTTGTCGATCGAGCGGTTGACGAAACGGATCGCGAAGTAGGTGACGGCGACGGTTCCGACCGAAAGGAGGAGCTGGCCGGTGAGCTGGGCCGTTATCGACACGGAGCCGAGCTCCTCTCCGAGGACGCCGGTCACCTTCCAGACGACCGCAAGCGAGTAGACACCCAGGACGACGAGGACGGCGAGCACCGCGAGCGCGGCCACCTCCGCGAGGACGGTCCCGTAGCGCCCCCGGAGGCGCGACTCGAGCCGGCGGACGGCGACGACCGCCCCGATCCCGACGGCGACGACCAGAACCGTCGCGAGAAGCTGGCTCCACACCGAGGCGAGATACTGGCCCTGGAGCTCGCCGACCGGGTCGGGCGTAAGCGAGACGGAAAGCGGGAGCGCCGGCGACATGTCGCCTCTGATCTCCGAACGGACGGCGACCCCATAAGGGTCCCGAAACGACCGCTCCAGCCCGAATGCGACCGGCTCCCACGAGACGGCAACGTTTTTGCCGGCGCCCCACGCTGGGGTAGCGTATGAGCGAACGCGAGGTCCTCGCGGCGCTGCGCGAGAACGCCCGCTACTCGACCGCCGACGTCGCCCGGATGACCGGCCTGAGTGAGAGCGAGGTCGAGGCGGCGATCGAGGATCTTGAGGCCGAAGGGGTAATCCGGGGCTACCGGCCCGTCGTGGACTGGGACCGCCTGGCGGACGAGCGGGTCCGCGCGGAGGTCGAACTCAACGTCGTTCTCGATCGCGAGACGGGGTACGCCGACATCGCGGAGCGCCTCGCGAGCTTTCCGCAGGTGACCGCCCTCCGACTCGTCAGCGGCGACTACGACTTCGATATGGAGGTCGAGGGCGACTCGCTGGGGGAGGTCTCCCGATTCATCAGCGAGAAGGTCGCGCCCGTCCCCGAGATCACCCAGACCGTCACCCACTACGTGATGACCTCCTACAAGGAACACGGGCTCGAACTCGGCGACGGCGACGACGACGACCGGCTCTCGTACTCGCCATGAGCTTCGAGCCGGCAGGGCGAGTGCGGGAGGTTCCACCCTCGGGGATCCGCCGATTCTTCGAGATCGCCGAGGAACGCGACGACGTCATCTCGCTGGGCGTCGGCGAGCCCGACTTCGCGACGCCGTGGGCCGCCCGCGAGGCCGCGATCGACTCCCTGGAGCGCGGCCGGACCTCCTACACGGCCAATCGGGGAATGGCCGACCTCCGGGCGGCGATCTCGGGCTACGTCGCCGACCGGTTCGACCTCTCGTACGACGCGAGCGAGGAGATCCTCGTCACGGCGGGCGCCAGCGAGGCCGTCGACCTCGCCTTCCGGGCGTTCGTCGATCCCGGCGACCGGGTCGCCGTCGCCCAGCCCTCATACATCTCCTATGAGCCCGGAATAACGTTCGCCGGCGGCGACGTTCTTCCAGTGGCGACCCGCGAGGCCGACGAGTTCCGGCTCACGCGCGAGGCCCTGGCCGAGGCCGGCGCCGAGGAGGCCGAGGCGCTGGTCTACTGCTACCCGAACAACCCGACGGGAGCGGTGATGAGTCGCGAGCAGTTGGAGCCGATCGCCGACTTCGCCCGCGAACACGACCTGCTGGTGTTCGCCGACGAGATCTACGCCGAACTCACCTACGACGGCGAGCACGCCTCGATCGCCACCCTGCCGGGGATGCGCGAGCGGACGGTCGTCTTCAACGGGTTTTCGAAGGCCCACGCGATGACCGGGCTGCGACTGGGGTACGCGCTGGCTCCCGCCGAGGCGATCGGGACAATGAACCGGATCCACCAGTACACGATGCTGTCGGCGCCGACGACCGCCCAGTACGCGGCGATCGAGGCCATAGAGTCGTGTGCGGGCGACGTCCGGGAGATGGTCGAACAGTACGACCGCCGGCGCCGGTTCGTCCTCGCGCGATTCGAGGAGATCGGGATGCCCTGTTTCGAGGCCCGCGGGGCCTTCTACGTCTTCCCGCAGGTTCCAGAGGGATGGGACGCCGATACGTTCGCCGAGGAACTCCTCACGGAGCACGGGGTCGCGGTCGTCCCCGGGAGCGTCTTCGGCTCCGGCGGCGACGGCCACCTCCGGGTGTCGTACGCGACCGGGATGGAGGAGCTCCGGGAGGCGCTCGCGCGGATCGAGCGCTTCGTCGGCGGGCGATGAGTCGGCGGGCGATGAGTCGGCGGGCGATGAGTCGGCGGGCGATGAGTCGGCGGGCGATGAGTCGGCGGGCGATGAGTCGGCGGTGACGTCCCCTGGTACCGTGGATCACGAACGTTCTTGACGCCTCCCCGAGCAGTCGGGACCATGACGGAGTACCGTCCCCTCCCCGACGACCGACGGGACGTCCTCTTCGAGTACGTCAGCTACGCCTTCAGCCCGACCGACGGCCCGCCGGAGTACGACCCCGACGAGCACGACACGCCCAGGGCGCGCATGGGGAGCCCGCGGGGGCTGTACCCCGACGGCGCGCCCGCCGAGGCCGACCCGCTCTCGGTCTGCAAACACCACTGGTTCGACGCACGGGTCCGCGGGGACCTCCACCCGGTTCCGGGGCTGTCGGCGGTCGCGACGCCCCCCGAACACCGCCGGTCGGGGTACGTCCGGGACCTCCTGGAGGGCGCCCTCGAGGAGTACCGCGACCGGAACGCCCGGTTCTCGGTCCTCTGGCCGTTCCGGTACCGGTTCTACCGCCAGTACGGCTGGGACACCGCCAACCGGACGCTCGCGATCGACTGTGAGCCCGAGGCGCTGGCGTCGGCGGCGGCCGACGGGAACGCGGGAGACGGTGGACACGGTAGGGAAGACGGCCAGTACCGGCGGATCGAGGCCGGCGACTACGACCGTCTTGAAGCCGCCTACGAGGCCGATTCGCGCCGATATGGCCTCTCGATCGATCGCACCGACAAGTGGTGGCGCCACCGGGTCTTCGAGCGCTGGGACGACGACCCGTTCGTCTACGGCTGGGAGCGCGCGGGCGAGATCCGGGGCTACCTCGTCTACCGGATCTCGGGGGAGTGGGGCGACCGGACGATGCACGTCGACGAACTCGCCGCCGTCGATAGCGAGGCCTACCGCCGACTGCTCGCGTTCTGTGGCGACCACGACTCCCAGGTGAACGCGGTCCGGTTGCGCGAGCCCGAAGACTCCCTGCTCCCGGATATCGCGACCGATCCCGACGAACTCGACTGTGAGCTCGAGGACGGCCCGATGGTCCGGATCGTGGACATCGCCCAGTCGCTATCGGCGCTTTCGTACCCCGAGACCGATCTCGACGTGAGACTCGCCGTTTCCGACCCGCTCGCCGACTGGAACGACGGCGTCTTCGCCCTCTCGATCGACGACGGCGTGGCGACCTGCGAGCGGATCCACGACGAGCCCTCGTCCGGGGACGCCGACGCCCGCCTCGACATCGCCGCGCTCTCGCAACTGGCCGTCGGCGCCCGGTCGGCCGGCCGCCTCGAGCGGACGGGCCGGCTCGAGGGGGCGCCGGCGGCGGTCGACGCCCTGGGGAGGGCGTTTTCCGAGACGGAGGTCTATCTCCGGGACGGGTTCTGAGCGGTTCGAAACCGGGTTCCCGAGGAGCTATGGTCGCTTGGAGACCGATGACCTGTCGGCTCTGTTGTCATCCGCATACGCCATCTCGACGTCCCCGTCCTCGGGCACCCAGTTGAGCGTGGAGACGAGGGTCAACAGGAGGTACTGCTGGGGGGTGCTGTACGCGCCCGACCAGGTGACCCGCTGGACGGCCTCGCCCGAGAAGCAGTCCGCGAGCGTCGATGGGATCCCCGTCTCCTCGGCGAGGGGGGTCGGGGGCGAGCCGCCCGACGAACTCCCCTCGCCGAGGAGACCCAGAACGCGCCGTTTGAGGAACGGGCGGTCCGAGAGCCAGTCGTAGCCGGCGCGTTTGACCCGATACTCCAGGGAGTCGATCGGCGTCCCGAAGTCGAAGTAGTCGACGTCGGTCGCAGCCGGCGCGAGCTCATCCAGAAAGAGTCGGTAGAGCTCCGTTCCCTGCTTCTGGTTGGGCGGGCAGGCCATCGCGTCCATGAAAAAGGGCGGGTAGTAGAAGGGGGTGGTCGACCAGACGTAGTAGCGGGTGCGGTCCTCGCCGTGGAACGACCAGTTCGGGCCCTGCTCGCGGACGACGAAGTGGACGTACCGTCCCTCGACGGTCGACTCCGGGTAGGCCTCGAAGCGCTCGCGGACCGACTCGACGAGCGCGTCTGCGTCGACGTCGACGATCTCGGTCACCTCCTCTACGTCGAACAGCGCCATCCGGTCAATCACCGCGTCCACGAGGTCGTCGACCGACTCGACGGGTTTCGAGGGCATGATATTCTTGACCGTCTTGTCGCCCCCGTCGCCGGTGACGAACATGGCTCCGGGGTGGTCGGCCGCTACCTGGTCGGCGAAATCGAGCCCGAGGGTCTGGCTCAGGCTGTTCATCCCCTGTTTGGTCTCGAGAAGCCACTCGCGGTAGCCGTCGGTCCGTTCGGCGACGTACAGCTCCCAGGGGACGTCGAGGGCGTTGGCGACCTGGCGCGCGATGTCGACCTCGCCATCGTTGCCGCCGTCCTTCCGGGCGGAGGTCGCCGCGAGCAGGGTGCCGTCGGCGTGGGTGTAGCCGGCGATCGACGCCCGCGAGTCGAGGCCGCCGCTCAGGGAGACGACGGTCTCCTCGGTTACGCTCGCGCGGTTCCGACACGACTGGATGAACTGATCGGCAAGGTGCTCTGCGTTCTCCTCGAGGCTTCGGCTCCGGTCGCCGTCGTCGAAGCGGTACTCGTGGACCGACTCCACCGTGTCCGCCCCGACGTCGATCAGCGAGCCCGGCGGGAGCTGTTCGACCCCCTCGAACAGCGTCCGCGTCCCGAGGGGGTGGCCGAACCAGAGGAACTGGCCGAGCGCGAGCGTGTTCGGTTCGAGTTCCTCGCCGGCCGACCGCGCGAGCTTCCGGATCACCTTGAGTTCGCGGGTGACGACGGTCGTCCCGCCGATGGTCGCCCGGTAGGTCGGGAGGCGCCCGAACATATCGTTCATCACCCGGGTCGAGCCGTCATCCCCGACGACGACGACGAGGAAGTCGCCGTCGCGGCCCGCCAGCCATTCCGAGAGCTCGTCGAGTCGCCCCTCCTCGACCAGCTCCGCCGCAGCCGTCAGTTCACCCTCGACTTCGTCGGTCCCGTAGAGATGGCCCTCGAGAACGACCGTATGCGAATCGGTCTCGATGACGCGTACCGGATACTCGTCGTAGCCGGTGTAGGCGACGACTCGATCGTCGTCGTCGACTACGTTCTCTCGGGTGTAGCGGTCGTCGAAACGGACCGAACGGAGGGCGTCCTCGACGGCATCGTCGTCGAGTCGGTCATGGGCGACCGTCACTCCTGGCATGGATCGCCGTATGCCACTCCAGAGGATTAACCTGTCGATACCCGGTATCGAGCCCGGCAGCCGGCAATACGTCCGATATCCTGCCTCGGCTCCGGATCGCCGACCGGAGCCGGCAGTCGGGGCGGCTCCCGACCTACGGGGTGGCATCGTTCCCCGCGGGGACGGCCGGGGGAGTGAAGTTCCACCCCCCGGATAGTAGCCACATCCGATGACTCCTCCGCGTGCGGCGGGTGATCGGGGGTGAACGACGCGCCGGAAGCGCCGCCGTCCGTCGTGGAGGCGATCCGGGACGGCGTGGTCGTGGTCGGCGGCGACGACCGGGTGCGGTCGGTAAACGCCGCCGTCGAGTGCGCCATGGGCGTCGACCGCGGGGCCGTCGTCGGTGCCTCCCTCGAGCGTCTGCTGTCGGCCGGGGAGGTCGCCCCCCGGGAGGCCGCCGAACTCCACCGGGCGATCGAGAAGCTGCGGGACGGCGGCGATCCGACCGAGATCGAGTTGACGTACACGGACGGCGAGGGACGCGAGCGCGTCGGTATCGTCCGGCTCACGGCGCTTGGGGGCGGGCCGGCGGTCGCGGCGATCGTCCGGGACGTCACCGAGCGCCGGGACCACGAGCGGATACTCGCCTCGCTCCACGGGGTGACCCGCCGGCTGGTGCGGGCCGACGACCCCCGAGAGATCTGTGCGATCGCCGTCCACGCGGGCGGCGACCTGCTCGATCTGCCGATCAGCGGCGTCTGGCTCGTCGACGACGACCACGGCAGGTTGGAGCCGGTCGCCGGCACCGCGGGCGCCCACGACGAGTTCGGGGGGCTCCCCCGATTCGCCCCCGGCGAGGGGCTCGTCTGGGACGCCTTCGAGGCCGGCGAACTCCAACTGTACGGCGACCTCCGGGAGGTCGATGGGCTCTACAACCCCGAGACGCGGCTCCGCTCGGAGATCATCGCGCCCATCGGGGCCCACGGCGTCCTGATGACCGGCTCGTTCGAGGCCCACGCCTTCGACGAGGCCGACCGCGACCTCCTGGCGACGCTCGTCGAGAACGCCCGCGCGGCCCTCGATCGGGCCGACCGGGACCAGCTCCTCCGCGAGCGCGCCGACCGGATCGCGAGCCAGGCCGATCGCCTCGAGACCGTCGCGGGCGCGCTCTCGACGGACGTCGACCGCGAACTCGAGGCGATCGAGGCCGCCCTCGCCGGGACGGACGGGGAACCCCAGGTCGGAGAGCGCATCGACCGCATCCGCGAACTCGTCGCCGACGTCGGCGCGGTCGCGGGCGAGGCGACCGGCGTCGGCCGGCGCGAGCGGGTCGAGCTCGGGGCGGCCCTCGAGACCGCCGTGGCGGAGTCGCGGGCCGATCCCGACCGGATCGTCGTGGAGAACGGGGGAAGCCTGCGGGCGGCCCCCGGCCGACTCCGGTCGCTGCTCGCGTCGGTCCTCAACGGCGCGCTCGAGCGGGCCGGCGGCTCCGAGGGGATTCGGGCCGTCCGGGTCGGAACCGTAGACGGGGACGAACGGGGGTTCTACGTCGCCGCCGACGGGGAGGACGGAGGGACCGAACGCCGAACGTGGGGAGCCGACGGGCTCGACCTCGCGGTCGCGCGGGCGATCGCCGACGCCCACGGCTGGCGGCTATCGGTCGGCGAGGGCCGCGTCTCCGTTCGGGGAGTGGCGACTCTCGAACCCTGATACGGTCGGCGGAACGTCAGTGGACCCTCGATCGCAACACGTCACCGCGGTCGATCGGTAACTCGTTTCTTCCGACCGTATGACTACTCGAGTTCGGCGGCGATCGTCGAGCGGCGCTCGCGGATCCCGGCCGCGTCGTAGGTGAGGTCGGTTTCGCCGACGTCGACCCGGAGGACCCCGTCGTCGGTTCCCTCGCCGATCCGCGCCACGGGGGCGATTCCCGCGAACGCCTCCCGGACGGCGTCAGGGTCGGTCGTCTGGACGAGGACGCGGCCGGCGCCCTCCGCGAACAGCGCGGCGGCGGGGTCCCCGGAGAGGCTGACCTCGAGACCCGCCTCATCGGAGACCATCTCGGCGAGGGAAACGGCGAGGCCTCCGTGGGAAACGTCGTGGGTCGCGAGCGTTGCGGGGTGGTCTGCGACCGCCGCGAGCGCATCGACGAACCCGGCGGGATCGTCGGGAATCGCAGGGAACCGGTCGCTCCCGCCGAACCGCGCGAGGTACTCCGAGCCGCCCAGTCGCTCCGGTCGACGGCCGATCAGGAGGAGATCGCCCTCCGGACTCGCCGAAAGCGGCGGGGCCTCGTATCCTCGCTTCGTGCCGACCATCGCGAGCGTCGGCGTCGGCGGGATCGGCCCCGTCGTGGAGTCGTTGTACAGCGAGACGTTGCCGCCGACGACGGGGACCGAGAGCTCCAAACACGCCTCCGCGAGCCCCGTGACCGTTGCCGAGAAGCCGCCGTAGACGTCGGGCTTCTCGGGGTTGCCCCCGTTGAGGCAGTCGACCGCCGCGAGCGGGCGGGCACCCTTGGCCGCGAGGTTCGTCGCGTTCTCGACGGCGATCGCGCGGGCGCCGGCCTCGGGGTCGGCGGCGGTCCAGTTGGGCGCGGCCCCCGCCGAGACCGCGAGCCCGGTCCCGGTCTCGTCGTCAGGGGTGTTCTCCCTGCCGGTCTCCCGGATCGCGACGACGGCGGCGTCGTCGCCCGGCCCCACGCTCGTGCGGACGCCGACCTCGTGGTCGTACTGGCGGTACACCCACTCCTTCGAGGCCGTGTTCGGGCTCGAGAGGACCGTCTCGAAGGCCTCCTCGATATCGGGATCGGGGAGGTCGGTCTCGGGTTCCGGCGGCGACTCCGCGGGGAGGTCGTTCATCGGGGCGCCATCTCCGAGGAACTCGGCGTCGACGTCGACGACGGTCTCTCCCTCGAAGGTACACCGGTAGTTCCCCTCGGTGACCTCGCCGATGACCGACGCGCCCAGGTCGAAGCGCGTGGCGACCGCCTCGACGCGCTCGACGTTCTCGGGGGCGACCTCGTAACACATCCGCTCCTGGGACTCCGCCAGGAGGATCTCGAGTGCGTTCATCTCCGGTTCGCGCTGGTGGACCGCCTCGAGGTCGATGTCGGCACCCAGTCCGCCCTTGGCGACGAGTTCGCTCGAGGCGCCCCCGAGGCCGGCGGCACCGAGGTCCCGAGCGGATTCGACGAGGCCCTCCTCGACGAGGACCTCGTTGGCCTCGATCAGCAGCTTTTCTGCGTACGGGTCGCCGACCTGGACCGCGGGCCGGTCCTCGGTCTCTGCGTCCTCGGCCAGATCCTCGCTGGCGAACGAGGCTCCCCCGAGTCCGTCCCGGCCGGTGGCGTTCCCGACGAGCACCAGTTTGTTTCCGGGTTTCTGGGCCACGGCCGTGACCAGCCGATCCGCGGGGAGGAGGCCGACGCAGGCGACGTTCACCAGGGGGTTGCCCTCGTAGTCAGGGTGGAAATCGACGCTGCCCCCGACCGTCGGGACGCCGATAGCGTTGCCGTAGTGGCTGATTCCCTCGACGACGCCCTCGAAGAGGTACTTGGGGTGGTCCTCGGCGAAGGGACCGAAGTACAGCGAGTCGGTCAGCGCGATGGGGTAGGCACCCATCGAGAGCGTGTCCCGCACGATGCCGCCGACGCCCGTGGCCGCGCCGTCGAACGGATCGACGTAGGAAGGGTGGTTGTGGCTCTCGATGCCGAGCGTGACGTACGTCTCGCCGGGCTCGCCCGTCTCGGGATCGGGGAGGGCGACCACCGCGGCGTCGTCGCCGGGACCGATCACGACCTGCTCGCCCTCGCTGTCGAACGCGCCCAACAGCGGGCGCGAGGAGCGATACGCACAGTGCTCGCTCCAGAGGTTCTCGAACAGCGCCGCCTCCGCCGCCGTCGGCTCGCGGCCGAGTTCGGTGGTGATCAGCTCGCGGTCCGAATCGGCAAGACTCATTCATTCTCGTGTTCAGTCGAGGACGGTAAATCGCTTTCCATGTACACGATCATGCAACCACATATCGTACTTCCGAGGAAAATCGGGCGTGTTTGGGCAGGGTTGAAGCGGAACGTGGAATGATGCGCTTCGGGAAGCGGGTTTGGTTTCAGACGAACCTTCGTGGAGTTGAAAGGCGACAGCTTCGAGAGCGACCCAGTGATCTGTCCGGTTTGAGACGAACTTTCGCCGTTGAAACGAGCCAGGGGTGGGATTCGAACCCACGAAGTCTCGATTACAAGTCGAGTGCATGAACCGCCCATGCTCCCCTGGCGCGGTCGATCCTTACCGTTCTTCCTTTGAGTGTGTGTCGTTTCCCCGGTCCTCGAGCCGTCGCTCCATCGTCACCCGCGTCTCGTGGTAGCCGTTCGCCCGGTAGAACCGCCTCGCGTCGGCGTTGTCGGCCATCGCTTCGAGCGAGAGGACGTCGGCGCCCTCCGCCCGGAGCCGGTCCTCGGCGGCCTCGAGGAGGGCGGTGCCGATCCCGCGGTCCCGATGGGCGGGCGTGACGTAGAGGTTCGAGAGGCGTCCGCGGGCGACGTCGAGTTCGAACAGTCCGTTCTCCATCGAGACGCTGGCGAAGCCGGCGATCGCGTCGTCGATCCTGGCGACGAGGAGGTCGTCGTCGAACGTATGAGCGAGCAGGACGTCCCGGATCGCCTCCCGGTTTTCCTCGGGGCGGATGTGGGAGCCGTAAGCCTCCTGTTCGCCCGCGAGGGCGATCCAGGCGGAGACGAGGGCTGGGAGGTCGTCGTCCGTTGCAGGCTCGATCAGCGGCGTGGCGTCGGTGTCGTCACTGGCAGCCGGGTCGTCGGCCCGCTCGCCGTCGTCGCTCATCGGTCACCCTCGCGTCCGGTCGGGGCCGTCGGGAGCGCCGGAACCGCCGGAGTCGATCGCGGCCGGTACACGGGCGGACCTCGTCGCCCGTCGGGGAACCTCTTTCGGTGCTACACCCGCCTGCAGTCCGCACAGAGGAGCTGGCCGTTTGCCTCCCGGAGTGCGTCGACGAGCGAGCCACAGGCTTCACAGACCCCCTGGGTCGTGTACTCGCCGCCGTTGGCCCGGAGCCGTCCCTCCTCTAAGTCGCCCGCGGTCGTCATCTCCCCGGCGAGCTCGGAATCGGGCGAGCCCTGGAACGAGCCCGTCGCGGCGATCACGTCCCGCTGGGTGAGGGCCCCGAGGATCTCCTGGTCGTCGGTGACGGCGAGGTTCCGGACGTTCTCGCGGGTCATCAGCGCGGCGGCCTCGGTCAGCGAGCGGTCGGCGCCGATCGTGATCACGGGTGTCGACATGGCGTCGCCGACGGTCGTCTCCGCGGCCGATTTCCCCTCCTCGACGAGCCCGAGGACGTCCCACTCGGTGACGATCCCGACGGGATCGGAGCCACGGACGACCAGCGCACAGCCCGTCCGTTCGGCCCGCATGAGCTCGACGGTCGCGAGGACGGTGTCGGCCTCGCTGACGCCGACGTAGTCGTTCGTCAGGACGTCCCTGACAGCCAGTGCCTGTTCCATATGGTATCGATTGGCACAATCGGCCTAAAAGCTACCTCCGGCAGACTTAAGCAAGCGGCCGGCGAACTTTTTCGACCGTTCTCAGCGGCTGAACTCGATCCGGGTTTCCTCTGCGCGGCAGATCTCGAGGGCGTGTTTGGCGTCCATCCCGGCCGCGTGGGCACTCGAACCGCTTCCGACGCCGACCTTGAGCGCGACGCCGACGTCCTCCTCGACGTGGGCGATGGCGTCGTGATAGGCGTCCTTGCCCAGTTCGGGACAGACGGCGATGATGTTGTCGCCGCCGACGAAAAACGAGAGGCTCCGGTGGGCGGTGCGCATGTAGCGCATGAGTTCGGCGTAGGCCTGTTCGATCTCGATGAAACTGTCGAAGGCGTTCAGCTCGTCGGTGTACTCGCCGGTGGCGTCGTTGACGTCGAAATGGGCGATTCTGACGTCCTCGCCGCCCGTGCCCTCCGCGACCTCGCCGCCGAGGATCTCGCGTCTGTTTCGGTCCTGGGCGCTGCCGGCATCCTGGACCAGCTCGGTCGCCTCGGAGAGTGCCTCGACGGGATCGGGGTCGGCCGCGACCCCTAGACTCAACGAGACCGGGTAGCGGTTGCCGACGGACTCCTGGAGGAGCCGGTGGTCGTCGAGATCGAGCCCGTTCGTGACGGCGATCATGTTGTCGAAGCGGGTGAAGAAGACGTAGCCATCGCGGGCGCCGACGAACTGGGAGACGTCGGCGTACAGCCGCGACTGGAGCGTCTGGAGGTCGGCTTCGCGCCTCGGTTCCGGCGTCACGGTCCAGGGCCCGTAGTTGTCGATCTGAACGAGCGTAACCTGCGTGTTCGTCACGGTATCTCCCCGTTTCCGTCGACGTCGTATAAACGATACGCAATCCAGATCCGTGATGGCCGATCCCGCTCGGCTCAGGCCGACTTGCGTTCGGGATCGGCACCGACGGGGTGGTAGGTCCAGAACCCGCCCTCGCGCATCGCCGTTCCGACCGCCCGATGCATGTCGGTGATCGTCTCGAACTCCTCACCGTCGACGTGCTCGAAGATCTCCGCCATCGAGACGACGGTCTCGGAGTTGATTCGGATCGGGTCCGCGCCGTGGGCCTCGACGAACTCGTCCCGGGAGAGGGGGAAGTCCTCGTCGTCGTCTACCTTCTTGGCGATGACCGCCATGTCGAACTTCCGCATCCCCTCGCTGCCCTCCTCCCCGTCGGGGTCGTGTGGCCAGTCCATACCCGGGGTGGGTGCGTCGGTCGCAAAAACGTTGCCCCTCGCCGCCGTCGGTCGGGTGGTATCGACGGAGCCACGGGAGAACCCGTCAGGGGAGGACGGGATTTGAACCACCTGAACGTCGGTCGTTTCGCTCGCCTGTGCGGGCTGTGACTTCTCTCGTCTACACCTATGACACGCTAGATTTCTGTTCTGAGTCCACCAGGAGAGCCATATCAACGACCCCCTCCACGAGAGCGTTAACGGAAATCCCTCGTTTCCCCGATCACCCGTTCTTCACCATCCTGTCGCCATAGCACCTCTACCACTTCGGGAAAAAGAATTTCAACGGTAATCGAATCACCCTCGATCTCGTCATCTGCATCGACGTTCGCACTGAGTTCATACCAGGGCACGGTAGCTATCTCCTCGTCGTTATAATCAACTGCCACGTTCGTAATGAACACCTCGTTAGCGGGTAGTGAATCTCCGCCCGTGTGGGTTATTGTGAGAACATCCGGAGCGTCATCATAGCCTTCATGCTCGAACTCAAAACAGGCGACTTCCGCCGAGCATGACGAGAACGTCTGACAGCCGGATAGACATACACATCCAATCAAACTCCCAGTGTGTAGTAGTTCCCGCCGAGTTCGGATCATGATGTGTTCTCTTCCCTTATCATTCTGAAATTACTATAAATTGATGCCCTCACGTACACTACATTGACGGAGACCAGTCCTGCGATTCTCTGCTCAGTTGGTCGAGGCGGGAACCCGATCGGTGAGCAATCAGACGAGCGCGTTCCGTTCTGACTCACCGGGAGGGCCGTATCAACGACCCTCTCCACAAGAGCACTCCTCGTTCCGTACTTCAAATCCCGCCGTCTCCGCTTCCCTGCTCACGTCCGTTCGTCGCGGGAACTCCGTTCCCGCGTGCGTTCACTCGCTTCGCTCGCGAACACGTCGCACAAGCGGTGGGGATGGGATTTGAACCCATGAGGCCTCCCGGCCACCTGCTCTCAAGGCAGGCGCGTTGGGCCGCTCTGCCACCCCACCACACCCTCGTCTTCCGGAGCCGCTCAAAAAGCGTTGTCGGTCGCGAGACCCAGATCGTCGACGGCGGCGGCGGTCGCCTCCGGCACGGGCCGCCCGGCGGCCCGACGCGCCTTGAGTCCGGCGACCGTCGAGCGGAGCCCCGCTTCGGTTTCGATCGTCGGGACCATCGGCGCGAAACCGATCTCCAGGCCCGCGTCGGCCGCTTTTCGAGCGATCGTCGACAGTTCCGGATCGGTGTAGGCGTCGGCGAAGTCGATCGGTTCCCCGAAGGCCGCGAGATAGACCGCGCCGTCGGGTGCCGGCCCCAGGACGGCACCGTTCCGGCGGATCTTCATCGCCACGCCGTCGACCTCCGTGCGCGAAACGAGGGCCGCGGTCGGCTCGAGGACCCCGACGCTCGTCTCCCCTTCCTCCCGAAGGAGGTGGGTGACGGTGTTTCCCGTTCGGGCCGAGCGCGTCGAGCCGACCTGGCGCTCGAAACGGGCCTCGGCGAGGTCGGCGTCGGCGAGGGCGTTGCGAGCGGCCTCCTCGCTCCCGTCGTCGCCGTCCTTCGGTTCGCGGTAGTTCACGAGCAGGTCGCCGCCGCTGTCGGCGACCGCCCCGACGACGTCGGTCGTGGCGGCCTCGTACAGCCGGCGACGGTCGGCCGGCGGAAGGAGGCCCTCGAGCCCGGGGAGGGGCGTCCGGTCGCGCGACGGGTCGATCGGGACGACGACGAGCATGGCGGGAGTCGGTGGGCGACGGCCTTGAACGCGGCGCTTCCGACGGGCTCTCGGTGCGCTCTCAGACGACCGCGACCGCGACCTTCGAGGACCGTGTGGGTCACGACCCGATCGCGGCGGTCCAGGGGGAGCGAGATGGCAGAATCGCCCCGACCGGGGTCGGATTTATCGGGTCCCGCGCCGAGGGCCGAGACATGACGCTGCTCGAACGCGCCGGGACGGCCGCCGGCCTCGCCGTCGTCGCCGGGCTGGTCGCCGCCGGTCTCTGGGGGGTTCTCGACGGCGTGCTCGGCGGCGGCTACCTCGCCGCGACGGTCGCCGCCGGATCGGTCGTCGCCGGCCTCGTCTTCTCCCTGTTCGTCCTCGGCGCGCGCTCGGATCGCTGGCTCGAAAACCCCTACTGGTAGGGCCGTTCGCGCCGGGCGAACCGTCTCCCGTCCGGTGGCCACCGGTGAGCCGTGGTTCGTCGGCTCGCGCCTTCCGACGGGTTCCTCGAGTCGGTCCCCGATTCTCTCCGCCCTACCGAAACCGTCGGGCTGGCGAGGGCGATCCACTACACGCCGAGAGAACGTGTTGCGTTCAGGCTGTGAAAAGCGCAGCATCCGCGAGCGAACGGCCGGAGGCCGCGAACCGAGGAGAGGAACGAATGTGTTTATTACCCGTTTGCCGAGCGACCGAACGCCACGAGAGAGCGCAAAAGGGTAGCTTACGGTTCATTGCGATTACACGCATCGCCCGCTACTATATATTGTATATCGAGTGACTCGTCCTCAGCAATCCTGTAGAATACCTCTGTTTGTTCGCTAACCTGCGATGCCGTGATCTCTCGAGGACCGACACGATCTTGCTTATCGACCTGCCCTTCCACTGTGAGCGTTTGGATCGGTCCATCGAACCAATCGCGAGGATCAAACTCCTTATCAGAGACGGTGCTGCCCGTTGCACTCGGTATGTCATATGTGCCCCGATGAACCGTCTCACCATCGGCCTGTACGTGGATCTCGATCCTATGTTCGGAGTCCTGATCTCCGTTGAAAATCTCGAATTTGCAAAGTGTGAAACGCTCAGGTTCGTTCTGACCTATCAGGGTGTTGCAACCGCTAAGACTACCGGCAAGCGAAGTACTGCTGAGGCAGATAACTGTCCGGCGTGATATCATGCCGCCCATAGAGTGATATCAAATCCGATTTATGAATAGCTTCTGGTGCAGAGAGATCTTTGAGAGACCTCGAGCATCGATAGTCCATGGACTGTGTTCGTCTCGATTGTGAGCATATCGATTAGAGCCGACCGACAGTCTGTATTGAACGATCACCGTCTCCGCGAATGGAGCTAAACCGCGTGCAACGTTCGCACGTCCGAAGTAACGACTTTGACGTCCCGGACCGATCGTCCACCCGATGACCGCGCCGACCCTCGAGTCGATCCGCGTCCACCCGATCAAGTCTCTCGACGCGACCGTCCGCGAGACGGCCCGGATCGTCGAGGGCGGCGGGCTGGCGTGGGACCGCCGGTACGCGATCGTCGATAGCGACGGCGAGTACGTCAACGGGAAACGGGAGCGGGCGATCCACCGGATCGGCGCGGCGTTCGATCTCGAGATGGGCCGGGTCTCGCTGCGGGTCCACGACCCCGGCCCCGGCGACCCGTCCCCGCGGGGGTTCGACCTGGAGGACGACCGAACCGCTCTCGAGGCGTGGCTCGCCGAGTACCTGGGCGACGAGGTCTCCCTCCGGCGAAACGACGAGGGCGGCTTTCCCGACGACACCGACGCCGCGGGGCCGACCGTCATCACGTCGGGAACCCTGGCGGCGGTCGCCGCCTGGTTCGGGGGGATCACGCCCGCCGAGCTGTGCCGGCGGCTCCGGCCGAACCTCGTGCTCTCGGGGGAGGCGTTCGCCGAGGACCGTCTCTACGACCGGCCGGGGACGGTCGTCCCATTCGAGATCGGCGGGGCGACGATCCACGGCGAGAGCCCCTGTGCGCGGTGTGTCGTCCCGACGCGGGACCCCGATACCGGGGCCGAGACCGAGGGCTTCCGGGAACGGTTCGTCGAGCGCAGGCGGGCAACGCTCCCCGAGTGGGCCAACGAGGCGCAGTTCGACCACTACTTCCGGCTGATGGTCAACACGCAGGTGCCTCCGGAGTCGTGGGGCGAGGCGTTCTCGGTCGGCGATCCCGTCACCGTCGGGTCCCCACGGTCCGAGTGACCTCGGTCAGTCCTCGACGATCCCGTCGTCGGCGACGTTCGGCGCGCCGACGACGAGCACCCGGCTCGGCTCGCGGGCCGACAGCTGGCGCCAGGACTCCGGGGGAACGACCAGGTAGTCGCCCGCCTCGACGGCGAGGACCTCGCGCTCGTCGTCGCGTTCGATCGTCACGTCGAAGCTCCCCTCGAGGACGACGTACAGCTCCTCCTGGCTCCCCTGTCGGTGGAAGACGTTCTCCTCGCCGGCGTCGTACTCCCAGACCGACGGGCGCATCTCCTCGGGCTGGAGGTCGATGCCGACCGACCGCAGGATCGGTGCCCCGTCCTCGAGTTCGCGGGCGTCGACGTCCTCTAAGCTGACGTGTGAGTACACGTCCGGACCGTCGTCCGTCGGGCCCAAAAAGCTCGTCCCGGCGGGACGGCCGGCGGAGGTACTCCCCGAAGGTGCCGGTGGCTGGCTCCCGTCGGGCCATCGACAACTGTAATTGTGCGCTCGGCCTAGCCGGTCCAGATGTCGGGAGTCTCCGAGCGGGTTCCGCGCGTTACGAGGCCGGAGCTGGCGGTGTTCGTCTCCGGGATCGTCAGCATGGGCCTGGAGATCCTGGCGGGACGGATCGTCGCTCCCCAGTTCGGCAGCAGCATCTACACCTGGGGGAGCATCATCGGGGTCAGTCTGGCGGCCCTCTCTCTGGGCTACCACCAGGGCGGCAAGCGGGCGGCACACACCACCCTCCGGGAGCTGACCTGGTTGTTCCTGGCGACGGCGGGCTACGTCGCCTTCCTCGTGTTCGCCCACGAGGCCCTGCTGACGACGACGGCGGCGATTCCCCTTCCCAGCCGGTATGCCTCCCTGCCGGCGATCACGATCCTCTTTGGCCCGCCAACCTACCTCCTCGGGTTCGTCAGCCCCTACGGCGCCCAGCTCTCGGGGAAGACCGGCACCGGCGAGGCCTCCGGACACGTCTACGCGCTGGGGACGATCGGGAGCCTCGTCGGCACGTTCGGGACGACGTTCCTGCTCATCCCCCGGCTCTCGATCGACCGGATCGGCCTGATCCTTGGCCTCCTGCTCGTGGTGACCGCCATCGCCATCGAGGCGCCGCAGATCCCGCGCCGGCCCGCGATCAGCGCGGCGGTCGTGACCATCTGTCTGGTCGGCGCCGTCGCCGGCGGCCCGCTCGGCTACTCCGTCCAGGGTCAGGTCGTCTACGAGACCCAGACGCCCTACCAGGAACTCGAGGTCGTCGACAGCGGCGACACCCGGACGCTGTACCTGGACGGGAAACGCCACAGCGCGATGAACAAGGACGAGCCGACCCGCCACGTCTTCGACTACACCCGCTACTTCCACATGCCGTACCTGATGGCCGACGACCCCGACGACATCGACCGGGTGCTGTTCGTCGGCGGGGGCGGGTTCACCGGTCCCAAAGCCTTCCTCGAGAACGACGACGACGTGACGGTCGACGTCGTCGAGATCGATCCCGAGGTGATCGACGCCGCCGACACCTACTTCGAGGTCGACACCGACGACGAGCGGCTCAACGTCTACAACGACGGCGGTCGAACCTTCCTCCAGGAGACCGACCGCGGGTACGACGCCATCGTCCTCGACGCCTACAGGATCGACAAGGTTCCATTCGAGCTCACGACCCGGGAGTTCATGAGCGTCGTCCACGACCGGCTCTCGGCCGACGGCGTCCTCGTCGCGAACGTGATCTCGGCGCCGGCGGGCCCCGCCTCGGAGTTCTACCGCTCGCAGTACCGGACCATCGACGAGGTCTTCGCCCAGACGTACGCCTTCCGGACCGCCGACGCGAACGTCGTCCAGAACGTCGAGGTCGTCGCCACCAAGAGCGACGACCGCCTCTCGGAGGCGGAGCTCGCGGAACGGAACGACGACCGCGATATCGGCCTCGATATGGGCGGCGAGATCGACGGCTACCTCGAGGAACCCCGGACCGACGACGTGCCGGTCCTCCGGGACGACCGGGCGACCGTCGACGACCTGCTCGACCCGATGATCGGCCAGCGATACGTCGTCGAGGAGACGAACGCGACCGGCGAAACCGACGGAAGCGAGGAGAACACCGGGAACGGCTCCGGCGGCGTCGAGTCGATCGCTCCCGGTTCGGCCGCCGGCGCGTCGGCTCCGCCGCCCCTGGCCCCGGGCACGTAGCTCGGCGTCGAGGATCCGGCCGTGGAGATCGACCGAGGGGAGGGTTTATACTGACCCCAGCTATTTTTGGTGATTGATGGGGAGTGACATTCGGTACAGGATCGACTCGATCGGGATCGTCGGCGGCGGCGACGCCGGACTGCTCACCGCGCTGGCCCTGGAGAAGGGGCTCGACGACCCGGAGATATTCGTCGTCGACGACTTCGACCAGTCGGTGCCCGAGGTCGGCAAGAGCACGCTCCGATACCTGCTTACCTTCCTCCACGACCGCCTCGAGATCAGCCCCACTCGGCTGGTTGAGGAGGTGAAACTCGGGTTCAAGAGCACGGTCTACCTGAAGGACTGGTGTGGCAAGGAGTTCCACAGCCCGCTGGGAAAGCCCCTCCCGACGGTCAGCCAGGTCGACCTGGGGAAGTGGGTCGAGCCGACGACCCGACGGGAGTCGCTGAGCCCCGAGAACGAGGCGGTGTTCGACGAGTTCCACCACCGCTACGAGGTCGGGGAGTACACCACGCTGTACAACGAACTCGCCGAAACCCCCGGGAAGACCCCGATGGTACTCGACGACGAGAACGTCTTCGACATCCAGAAGGGGCTACCGGACGCCTCCTATCACTTCAACTCCGAGAGCTTCAACCGATTCCTGCGGACGCTCTGTCGGGAACGCGGGATCGACCTGATCGACGACCGGATCGAGGCCGTCGAGAGCTCCGAGGGCTGGATCGACTCGATCGCCGGCGCCCGGGAGTACGCCGCCGACCTCTACGTCGACGCCTCGGGCTTCCGGCGGCTTCTGATGACCGAACTCGGAACGTCCCTCCGGGAGTTCGATCTTCCGGTCGACTCCGCGGTCGTCGCCACGACCGACGTCTCGTTCGACGACATCGTCTCGGCGACCGTCGTCACCTCCGGGGAAGCGGGCTGGTTCTGGCAGATCGACACGGTCGACGTCCGCGATCTCGGCTACGTCTACTCCTCGGAGCACATCGACGACGAGGCGGCGCTCGCGGAGTTCGTCGAGACCCGTGCCGAGAGGATCGACCCCGACGAGACCCGCCGCTACCGCTTCGAGTCGGGCGTCCTCGAAACCCCCTGGGCGAACAACTGCGTCGCCGTCGGGAACGCGGTCGGCTTCGTCGAGCCCCTCCAGTCGACGGCGCTTACGACCTCAGCCAAACTGGCCGACCGGCTGGCGATGTTCCTGGGGATGCACGGCCGGATCAACCACGACGGGGTCCGGGAACTGTTCAACGAGACGACGCGGGCGACCTGGGAGGAGATCTACGACTTCGTCAGCCTCTACTACAAGTACAACTCGGGCGAGACCCCCTTCTGGACCGAGGCCCGCGAGATCAACCCCGGCCCGATCGAACAGGTCGAGAGCTACCGGGCGTCGGGCTTCTGTGCGCCCGGAACGCGGGCATCGCTCACGCGGACGGCGACGGACCTGAACAACTACTATCTCTACTACCTCGTCCTCCAGGGCCTGGGCGTCGAGTCGGAGTTCCACAAGGGGATCGACCACGAGCCCGACCCGGCGGTCGTCTCCCGTGTCGAGGAGTACACCGACTCGGTCGGCGACCGGATCGACGACTTCCTCAGCTACGCGGAGTTCTACACCACGTTCCATCCCGGCTTCGAGAACTGAACCCCTATTCGCGGTCGGGCCGATCGGTCCGGTCGGTTCCGCCGGATTCGCCTTCGGAACCGGACGCTCTCGATCCCTCCTCCGGGGGAGCGTCCTCCCTTTCCGGGACCCGCTCGACCGCCTCGGCCCCACAGTGGGGACAGCGCTCCTGGTCGGTAAACACCGGCTCCTCACACGCCCGGCAGACGAACTCGGCTTGGTCCTCGCTAGCGGAGACGGCGCTCTGTTTGAACCGTTCGACCTTCTCGCCCAGGTCGCTGAAGAGGCTCATCGCCATCCCCCGGCCGCTCGCTTTCGGAGACCTCCCTCCCCCGACCGTCGATCCGTACAGTCCATGGTATCTCGTGGCGCTCGCGGAGCTTAAGCACTGGGCCGGATGCGGAACGCTCCCATCCGTCACCGATCACTTAACCGTCTGCCCCTCCTACAGTACGGTGTGAGTAACGAACGAGAGAGTCGGAACCTCCGCATGCCCAACGACGACGAGCTGTTCGCGGTGGTCACCGAACACAACGGCGGCAACCACGTCCGCGTCCGCTGTGAGGACGGGAAAGAGCGCATGGGCCGGATCCCCGGCCGGATGAAGTACCGCACCTGGATCGAGGAGGACGACGTCGTCCTCGTCGAGCCCTGGGACTGGCAGGACGAGAAGGCCAACATCGAGTGGCGCTACTCCAACCAGGACGCCGCCCAGCTCCGCCGCGAAGGCCACATCGACTAATCCGCTCCTGATCGCTCGTTCCCCCTACCAGCGACGGCTCCGTCGCGGCTGGTTTTCCGGTACCGGAACCCCGACGTACCGCCGACGGGCAGGTCCGAACGAGAGATGACCGCGACCGAAGAGACGGGAATGTCCGCCGTTCCCTGGGACTCGAGCGCGCTCTACGTCATCCTCGCCAGCTCACTGGTCGGCGTCATGGGCGTCTCGATGGTCAGCCCCGTCCTCCCCGACCTCCGGGCGGCCTTCGGCGTCAGCGACGCCCAGGTCGGCCTCGTCATCACCGCCTACACCCTCCCCGGGATCGTCCTCACCCCCTTCATCGGGCTGGTCGCCGACCGCCTCGGGCGCCGTCGCGTGATCGTTCCCCTGCTCTTCGTGTTCGGAACCGCCGGCGCGGGCGTCGCCTTCGTCGAGAGCTTCCGGGCCGTCCTCGGCCTGCGATTCCTCCAGGGGATCGGCGCGAGCGCACTCGTCACCCTCGCAGTGACGATGATCGGCGACTTCTACGAGGGCACCCGCAGGGACGCCGTGATGGGACTCAACGGGAGCACCCTCGGGACGGGCGCGGCGATCTACCCCCTGATCGGCGGCACGCTGGGCGCGATCCGGTGGAACGTCCCCTTCCTCTTTTTCGGGGTCGCCGTCGTCGTGGGCGTCGTCACCCTGTTCGTCCTCGAGGAACCCGACCAGGAACGCTCGAGCGATCTCCGGACGTATCTCCGCGGGCTTCGGGACGTCCTCCGAACCCCGGAGGCGCTCGCGATCTTCGCCGCCATCTTCGTCGTCTTCACCGTCTTTTATGGACTGGTCCTCACTGCACTGCCCCTCCTGCTCGCCGATCAGTTCGGCCTCGGCGCCGGCGCGATCGGTCCCGTACTGGCGATGGTGTCGGTCGCGAGCGCGACGGTCTCCTCGCAGTACGGCCGGGTCTCGGAGTGGCGCTCGGCGCCCGAACTCGTCGCGCTCGGTTTCGTCGCCTACGGCGCGAGCCTGATCGGCGTCCGGCTCGCGCCCTCGCCGATCTTCGTCGGGGCCGCCCTGCTCGCGTTCGGCGTCGGCTTCGGGATCGTGATGCCCTCGATCGACACGACGGTTATCACGCTCGTCTCCGATCGGCTCCGGGCGGGGGTGATGGGGCTTCGAACGAGCGTGCTCCGTCTCGGCCAGACCGTCGGTCCGACCGCGGTGCCGTTCGTCGCCGAGACGTTCTTTCCGGTGCCCGCCGAGGGCTACCGCGCGCTCCTCGTCGTCTGTGGGAGCGGAATGGCCCTTCTGGGTGCCGCCGGCTACCTGCTGCTCCGGCGGTAACCCGATTATTCGACTTCCAGGGAGTCGTCGGCCTCGACGTGTTCCTCGGACCACCGCAGCGAGAACGTCGCCGACCGGTCGGCGCCAGTACCCAAAAGCGACGAGTCGGTGTCGACGTCGACCGCAAAGTCGAGCGTCTCGGGCGGGTTGATCGTCGCGCTCTCGTTGCCGACGATGATCGTCACCCGGTCGCCCGCGTTCCGGTTCGCGGCGTTCGCGTCCGTCGTCGCGTCCGCGCCCGCGTCTCCGGCTCGATCGTCGTCGGCGGTCAGCGTGCTGTCGTCGTCGGTCAACGAGTCGTCGCCGGTCCCGGTTCCCGGCGTGCCGGCACCGCTTTCGGTCGCCGTGCGGTCGGTCCGGCCGGCTCCGGCGTCGGTTCTCGTGTCGGCCGTCCGCGAGCCCGCGGGATCGAGTTCGTCGGCGAACTCCCGGAGGTAGTCGGCGACCTCGCTTCGCGTCCGCTCTCGCTCCTGGTTCATCGAAACCATACAGTCCACATCACCGACCGACCGGGTAAAGCTACGCGTTGCAGGCGACGGAGCGGGGCGAGTACTTACGGTCCGACGGCCCCATCCCCGCGTATGCGCTCGTTCGACGACCTCGTCCTCTCGTGTGCGGTGACCGGGGCGATCCACACGCCGACGATGTCGCCTTCCCTCCCGATCACGCCCGAGGAGATCGCCGAGGAGGCGATCGCCGCCGCCGACGCCGGCGCCAACGTCGTCCACGTCCACGTCCGGGACCCCGAGACGGGCGAACCCGTCAACGACTTCGACCTCTTCGACG
Source organism: Saliphagus sp. LR7 (assembly GCF_003344565.1). Lineage (NCBI taxonomy): Archaea > Methanobacteriati > Methanobacteriota > Halobacteria > Halobacteriales > Natrialbaceae > Saliphagus > Saliphagus sp. LR7. The sequence continues at coordinate 131,196 of NZ_QPND01000006.1, forward strand.
AGGTCGCGACCCGGATCCGCAAGGAAAGCGACGCCATCGTCCAGCCGACCACCGGCGGCGAACCCTCCTCCCCACCGAGAGAGCGGATCGGCGTCGTCCCCCGACTCGCCCCCGAGATGGCCTCCTGTAACATGGGCTCGATCAACTTCGGGCTCTACCCGCTCCTCGAGAGGTACGACGAGTTCGAACACGACTGGGAGGAGCCGTATCTCGAGGGAACCAAGGACCTCATTTTCCGGAACACGTTCGGAGACCTCGAGACGATCCTCCCGGTCTTCGACGCCCACGGAACGAAACCCGAACTCGAGTGCTACGACGTCGGCCACCTCTACAACGCGAAGCACCTGCTCGATCGGGGGCTTCTCGAGTCTCCGCTTCACCTCCAGTTCGTCCTCGGGATCCACGGCGGGATCGGTGCCGACGCCGCGAACCTGACCCACATGCACCGCGTCGCCGAGGACCTCTTCGGCGATCAGTATTCGTTTTCAGTGATCGGCGCCGGCCGCAACGAGTTCCCGCTGGGTCTGCAAGCGATCTCGATGGGCGGCCACGCCCGCGTCGGCCTGGAGGACAACCTCTACCTTCGAAAGGGGGAACTCGCCGAAAGCAACGCCGACCTCGTCGCGAAACTGGTCGATCTGGCGGCCGAACAGACGGGACGAGAGCCCGCCTCCCCCAACCAGGTCCGGGAGTTCCTCGATCTGAAGGGGCCCGACGGGACGGCTTTTTGATCTCCCGGACCACCCGGCCGGCGCCGACGGTTGCGTTCCGGCCGGATCACCGGTCGGCCCGGAACTACTCGAGGTAGCGGGAACCGACACCACCCGCCGCGTTCCGTTCGAATCACCTCGTCGGTGGCGCCGAACCGCTCGAGGCTCCGAGTTCGGGAGTGACGGACCCAGGACGGCAGGCCTTTCAGTCCTCCTCGTCTTCGGCCTCCATGGTCGATGTCGTCGCGGTCGTGGCCGTCGCCCTGCTCGTCGGCGCCGTCGTCGGGACGGTCGTCCCGATGGTCCCCGGCGGCGCGCTCTCGCTCGCCGGCCTCCTGCTCTACTGGTGGGGCTCCGGTTTCACCGAACCCGGACTCCTCCCGCTCGTCGTCCTCTCCGTGCTCGCGGTCACCACCGTACTCGTCGATCTCTTCGCGGGCGCCAGCGCCGCCCGCTACGGCGGCGCCTCCTGGACGACGACCGTGGCCGCCGTCGTCGTCTCGATCGTCCTCTTCGTCGTCACCGGCCCGATCGGCTTGCTGGTGGGTCTGTTCGGGACCGTCTTCGCACTCGAGTTCGTCCTCGGCGGCGACGTCCGCGAGAGTTCTCGATCCGCGGCCTACGCCACCGTCGGCGTCCTCGCCTCGACGGCGATCCAGGTGCTGCTGACGGCGACCGTTTTTCTCGGATTCGTTCTCTCGGTGTTCGTGCTGTAGGATGGGTTCGACCGGTCGCCCGATCAGTCGGCGGGCGTCGTGACCCTGCTCTCCTCGCGGTGACGCTCCGGACGAGCCATCTCCATCCCGAGGGCGACGGCTCCCGCGAGCCCGCCGAGCATCAACAGCCGCAGCACGTCCCAGAGATCGCCCGAGAGCGGAAGGTCGGCGTGGATTCCGAACCCGGGACGGCGACGACGAGTAGTGCATACAGGGCGCCCCAGCGCTCCGGAGCCCCCCGCATCGTTCGCCAGTTACGGGCCATGAGCCATCCGGCAACGCCCACGTGAGCCCGAGAACGGTCATGAGCTGGGGGTCCCAGTAGCCGTCGGCATAGACGACCGAGGGGATCGCCACCCCGAGGACGAGTCCGACCGCGATCGGTGCTCGATCGACCATGCGAACCGATAGTGTCGGATTGGAATAAATCCCGGCCCGGTTCCAGAAACACTGAATCCCTCCGCTCCCCTCCGAGGAGTATGGACCGGAAGTGTGCCGAGGAGGGCTGTGAGCGGCCCGCGGCCGTCGAGCTCCACCTTCCGTGGGCCGACAACCGGCTGGTCTGTGCGGCCCACGGACGGATGCTCGGCCGGGAGGACGGCGTCGTCGCCGATCCCGTAGGTGACGGCTCGTCGCTGCTGGAGGGCGACGAGAGCGAGTAACGGCAGGGTCGAACGCTCGAGCTCAGGGGTGTGCGAAGTAGGCGACCGACTCCTCGTCACCCTTCGAAACGCTGTCGAACCGCGCGAAGCCGATCCGCTCGAACTGGACGACGTCGTCGGCTTCGTACTCCGTGATTCCGGGTTCGGCCCGCCCGCGGACGTCGCCGGTCATCGTCCGGAGGCGGAGGGGAACGCTCTCGCTCGCGGGGACCCAGTGGACGACGTCGACCTCGCCCTCCCGAACCACATCGATATCCTCACCAGTGTACTGGAGGACGTCCCGGGTGAACTGGAAACAGCCCAAGCCCTTGAGCCAGATCCGTTCCTCGCGGCCGGGAACGTCGTCGGGTTCCAGCAGAACGCTGTCGACGGCCGGAATCTCGCGGACGCCCCGCTCTTCGTGGTTGGGGTGCAACGGCGGGTTCGCCTCGTCCGGCGGGCTCCCGCCGAGGGGGATCTGATTGCCCTCTCGGACCAGGAAGCGCCGGTCGGTCTCCTCGTCGATCAGGTCGCGGTTGGCGGCGTAGATCGAACTCATCGCCAGATCGACGTTCGAGGTCGAGGTCCCGAGTTCGATCATGGCATCGACGATCGCTTCTCCACGAATCCCCCGCCGACGGAGGCTCGCGACGGTCGGCGCGCGCGGGTCGTCCCAGCCCTCGAGTTCCCCGTTCTCGACGAGTTCCTTGATCCGCGAGGTGGACATCTTGACGTCGTAGGCGTCGATCTGGACGTGGCCCCAGTGGACCACTTCGGGGTACTCCCAGCCGAAGTAGTCGTAGACGAACCCCTGTCGCTTGGCGGAGTCCTGGAGGTCGATGCCACGGATGACGTGGGTGATCCCGAAGAGGTGGTCGTCGACTCCCGACTGGAAGTCGAGCATCGGCCAGCACCGGTACTGGGCGGCTTCCTCGCGTGGGTGGGGGGTGTCGACCATCCGGAACGCGACCCAGTCTCTGAGCGCGGGGTTCTTGTGTTCGATGTCGGTTCGCACTCTGAGAACCATCTCGCCCGACCCGTACTCGCCGTCGACCATCGCCTCGAACTCCTCGCGGACGGTCTCGACACCCTTCTCGCGGTGGGGACAGGCCTCGCCGGCGTTTTTCAACTTGGAGAACTCCTCGCCGCCACAGGAACAGGTGTAGGCGCCCCTGAGGTCGATCAGCTCCCTGGCGTGGTCGTAGTAGGTGTCGACCCGGTCGGACGCTTTGACGACTTCGTCGGGTTCGAATCCGAGGTACTCGATCGCTTCTATGATCTCGCCGTAGGCATCCATGTCGGGCCGTTTCGTCTCGGGGTCTGTGTCGTCGAACCGACAGAGCATCCAGCCGTCGTACCGGTCCTTGTATGTCCCGATGACGGCGGGCATCCGGGCGCTGCCGAGGTGCCAGGGGCCGTTCGGGTTCGGCGCGAGGCGCATCCGGATTTCCTCGCCCTCCTCGACGCCGGGGAGGTCGGGCAGGGGATGGTCCGCGCCCTCGTCCTCGGCCTCGAGTTCGGCGAGCTCCTCGGGGGCGAGCTCCTCGAGCCGAGCGCGTTTCTCCTCGACCGTGAGGTCGTTGACCCGGGCGACGACGCCGCCCGCCACGCCGGGCACCTGATCCCCGTGCTCGCGGAAGTCGGGGTTGGCGCCCATCAGCGGCCCCATGATCGCACCGACGTCGGCGTCGCCCCCGTGTTTGACCGCGTTCACGAGCGCGTGGGTCTCGGCCTCGCGCTCGATCCGGTCGCGTAACTCGTCGTCCATTGGCGGAGGCTATTCGGGGCCGGACCAAAACCTCCGCGGTGTCGGCTCGTCCGTCGCCGCGGCTCTCCGTCCCCACGTCCGGCCGCCTCGAAACGCGAGCCGAATCCCGCTCCGACGGAAGCCATCCGTGGCGATAGCGACACGTTCGCGCATGTTCGGCGCGGATCCGAGGGCGGCGTTCAACGGGGTGCAGGTCCTGGTGAGGGACGGCCGTCGCCTACTCTACTCGGGGGTGCCCCCGGGATGACCGGCGTCGTCTTCGTCGTCCTCCTCGCTGCGCTGGCCGCGGCCGGATCGAGGACGTCCATCCCCGACACGGGAATCGGGAGTAACGGGGTCGACCGGCGACCCGACCGCTTTTGGCGATCCCCTCGGTCTCTGGAGATATGCCAGACCGCCTCCCGCCGTCGGGCGTCGAGTCGACGCTGTGGTATCGCGAGCCCGCGTCGGGACCTCTCGAGTCGCTCCCCCTGGGCAACGGTCGCCTCGGCGTGCTGACGACCGGCGACCCCGAGGTCGAACGGATCGTCTTCAACGAGGAGTCGCTGTGGGCTGGCGACGCCTCGGGGCTCCAGAACCCCGAGGCCCTCGAGGCGCTCCCAGAGGTCCGGTCGCTGCTCGCCGACGGACGGCCCGCCAAGGCCCAGGCACTCGCCGACGACTGCATGCTTGGCGTCGAACGTCGGTTGCGGCCCTACCAGCGCTTCGGAACGCTCGAGATCGCCCTGGGTCACGAAGACGTCGAGAACTACCGTCGCGAACTCGACCTCGAGACCGGCATCGCGACGGCACGCTACGCCGTCGGCGAGACGACCGTCACGCGGGAGGCGTTCGTCTCCCGGCCCGACGACTGTCTCGTCGCCCGCGTCGAGACCGACGGTCCGGACACCCTCTCGGGAACCGTCGGACTAGAGCGCGAACGCGAAGCCCGGGCCACCGCCGTGGACGACGAACTCCTCCTTCGCGGGCAGATAATCAACCTCCCGCGGACGCCGGACGAACTCGAGGATCAGGGCGTCTCGGGATGGGGAGTTCGGTTCGAGAGCCGCGCCCGTGTGTCGGCGGAGGGCGAGGTCGCCACGGTCGAGGCCGACGGGGACCGTCTGAACGTTGCGGACGCGGAGGCCGTCGAGATCCGACTCGATGCTGCGACGAGTTTCGAGGGGGAGAACCCGACTGCGGCCTGCGAGGCCACGTTGGCCGAGACGAAAGGCCGGTCGTATTCGGAGGTTCGAGCCGGTCACGTCGCCGCCCACCGCGAGCAATTCGAGCGCGTTTCCCTCGACCTCGGCGACCCGATTGCGGAACCGACCGATGACCGCCTTGTCGCCTACGGCGAGCGGGAGGACCCCCACCTCGAGGCGCTCTACTTCCAGTACGGCCGGTACCTGCTGATGGGAAGTTCCCAGCCGGATGGCCTCCCCGCGACCCTCCAGGGGATCTGGAACTGGGAGTTCGAGCCGCCGTGGAACTCGGGGTATACGATCAACGTCAATCTCGAGATGAACTACTGGCCGGCGGAGGTCTGTAACCTCGCGGAGTGTGCCGAACCGCTCCACGATCTCGTCTATGGTCTGCGCGAGGACGGCCGCCGGACCGCCCGCGAACACTACGACTGCCGGGGCTGGGTCGCCCACCACAACACGGACCCGTGGGGCCACACGACTCCCGTAGACGGCGCCCGCTGGGGGCTGTGGCCGACGGGCGGGGCGTGGCTCTGCCGGCACCTCTGGGAACACTATCGATTCACCCGCGACGAGGCGTTTCTCCGCAGGGGCTATCCGACGATGCGCGAGGCCGCCGAGTTCTTCCTCGACTTCCTCGCCGAGGACGAAGACGGCTCCCTTGTGACGACTCCCTCACTTTCCCCGGAGAACGCCTACGTCGGTCCCGACGGCGACGAGGTAACCATGGCGGTCGCGCCGACGATGGACGTCCAGTTGCTCGCCGATTTATTCACTGACTGTGCGGCGGCCGCGGACGTCCTCTCTCGCGACGAAGAACTCGCCGAGGAACTCCGCGTCGCGGCCGACCGGCTCCCGCCGATGGAAGTCGGGGACGACGGCCAGCTCAAAGAGTGGCGGGACGACCACGAGGAGGCCGAGCCCGGCCACCGCCACATCTCCCACCTCTACGCGTCCCACCCGGGTGAGCGGATCACGCCCCGGGGAACCCCGGAGCTGGCCGAAGCAGTCGAAACGAGCCTCGAGCGCCGCCTCGAAAACGGCGGCGGCCACACCGGCTGGAGCCGTGCCTGGCTGATCAACCAGTTCGCCCGGCTTGAGGACGGCGAGGAGGCCTACGCCCACCTCCGCGAACTGCTGGTCAGCTCGACGGCGTCGAACCTCTTCGACCTCCATCCGCCCTTTCAGATCGACGGCAACTTCGGCGGCACGGCCGGCATCACGGAGATGCTCCTCGGGAGCCACGCCGGCGAGCTCCGGCTCCTGCCCGCGCTCCCCGACGCCTGGTCTGCGGGCTCGGTCGAGGGGCTGTGCGCCCGCGGGGGGTTCGAGGTCGATCTGGCGTGGACCGGGGGCACTCTCGACCGGGCGACCATCCGCTCTGCGGCGGGCAATCGGTGTCGCGTTCGGACCTCCGACGATCACACGTACGAAGTGGTGGCCGACGGCGACCCCGTTCCCGTCGAGCGGCCGGAGCCGAACGTGCTCGCCTTCGGGACGGTCCCCGGCCAGCGCCTCGAACTCCGGCCGCAGTCGTAATCTCGCCATCGTCACCGCCGGGGTCCCCGACGCCCGATCGTGGCCTCACCCGATGGTCTCCTCAAGGAACTGCCGGATCGCGTCGGGACCGGCCGGCGGAAGCTCCGGTATGAGCGGGCGGAGCGTCCCGCCCTCGGTCGCGTGGGTCGTCTCGTGGACCGACTGGGCGGGCGTCGGTTCTCCGGTCAGGAGGGCCATCGCCGTCCGTTCGGAGTCGATCGACTCGACGTCGTCGGCCCAGACGTGGTTCAGGCCGTGTAGCTCGTAGCTGACGGCGTCGACCCCGGCCTCGGCGAGCGCGTCGAAGAAGCGTCGGCTCTGTTCGACGCCGACGACCTCGTCCTCGCGGCCATGCATGAGCAGGATCGGCGGACTGTCGGCCGTGACGTGGGCCACCGGGCTGGCCCCCTCGTACCGCTCGGGGTACTCGGCGCGAGACCCGCCCATGAGCAGCGCCATCAGGCCGTCGCCGCCCTCGGCCGCCAGCCCGACGTCGGAGACGCCGTACCAGCTCACGACCGCCTGGATCGCACCCGACTCTCCGGGTGCGACCGTCCTCGTTACGTCGTCGGCATAGGCGTCGCCGAGGTCGAGAACGTCGTCGACGACGCCCGCGAGGGAAGCAAGGTGGCCGCCCGCCGACGCCCCCCACGCGGCGACCCGCTCGGCGTCGTAGCCGTAGTCGTCGGCGTGGGCCCGCAGCCACCGGATCCCGGCTTTCACGTCGACGAAGTGATCCGGGAACGTCCCTCGAGGAGTCGGGTTCGAGGGGTCGAACATCCTCGAAAGCTCGCTCCCGTCGGGGACCTCTTGGAGGCGATAGCTCACGCTCGCGATGGCAACGCCCCACTCGGCGGCGTACCGTTCGGGCTCGGGGACGTTCTCGCGCGTTTCGGCGACCCAGCCCCCGCCGTGGACATAGACGACCAGCGGCGGGTACTCGACCGGGGGGACGTAGAGGTCGAGTTTCAGTTCGTCGCCGTCGCGATCGGCATACGTGATCCCGTCGTGGACGGTGACGCTGTCGGTATCGGTCATGGGGAGCCCCTGGGCGCCGGACCGTATAGAACTCCGTCCTCCGGCATCGTCGGCCGACGGCCCGCGATCGGCACGAGCCAACCGCGAAACTGAAGGCTACGGGGTCCTCGGCTCGGACGGTCGTCGGTACCGTGGCACGTCGGTCTCCGGAGCGGTTCCCCCGCCTCGAGAACGAGGATCGGGCGAGCGGCTCAGTAGCCGCGCTCGATCAGGTAGTCCGCGAGGTCCTCCAAGAGCCCGCGGGCCTCGTTGTCGGGGAGGACTTTCAGCCGATCCTTCCCTCGGTCGGCGAGCGTCCGGGCCATCCCGTTTGCGTACTCGATCGATCCCGCCGACTCGAGTTCGGCGACGGCGTCGTCGATCTCGCCTTCGGTGACGCGGTCGACGTCCTCGGTGTCGACCAGGCCCTCGATGTCGACGCCGTGCTGGCGGGCGTGGACGGTGATCAGGGTCTGTTTTTCCTCGACCAGATCGCTGCCGCGCTGTTTGCCGAGTTTCTCGCTCGGCACGGTCAGATCGAGGACGTCGTCCTGGATCTGGAACGCACGGCCGACGTCGAGGCCGTAGCCCGACAGCGCCTCGATCGTCTCGTCGTCGGCACCCATCAGGATCGCAGGGAGGGAGGCCGAGGCCGCGTAGAGGACGGCGGTCTTCTGTTCGATCATCTCGAGGTACTCCTCGGTCGTGACCTCGCCGCGGGCCTCGAAGCTGACGTCCAGCGACTGGCCCTCGCAGATCCGGGTACAGGTCGTCGCGAGTACCTCCAGGGCCTCGACGGCCCGATCGGGTGGCGCGCCGGTCTCGAGCATGATCTCGAAGGCCTTCGAGTAGAGGGTGTCGCCCGCGAGGATCGCGGTCTCGACGTCGTACTCGCGGTGGACCGCGGGGACGCCCCGCCGGAGGTCGTCGTCGTCCATGATGTCGTCGTGGATCAGGGTGAACGACTGGATGACCTCGACGCTGACGGCGGCGGCCATCAGATCGATCGTCCTCCCGTCGAGGCCGGGAAACCGGCGGTAGGGCGTCGAGAGCGGCGAGACGTCCGCGAGGGCCTCGCCCGTCGTCAGGAGGACGGTCGGACGGAGGCGCTTCCCGCCGGCGTCGAGCAGGTATCGCGAGGCTTCATAGAGCCGCTCGGGGCGGACGATCGGGAGCTCCTCGGGGATCGCCCGGTTGACCCGTTCGCGGCGCTCGCCGACCGCCTCGAGCACCGCCCGTTCGCGCGCCTCTGGGGAGGTCATATCAGTCGACGATCGAGATCAGGTTCCCGTTGCGGGTGACGTGGATGTCCCGACCCATCTGGTAGCCCTGATTCGAGGCCAGATCGACGTACCCCGAGAAACCCTTCAGGTCCTGGTGGGCGGGGATGATGTGCTGGGGCTGGAGGGCGTCTAGCATCTCGTAGTGGCCCTCCTGACAGAGGTGGCCGGAGACGTGGATCTCGTCGTAGACGCGCGCGCCCTGCATCCCGAGGAGGCGCTCGGCCTGATAGCGCTGGCCCTCGTTGGTCGGCTCGGGGATCACGCGAGCCGAGAAGACGACCTTGTCGCCGTCGTCCAGTTCGTAGGGGGTCTCGCCTCTGGCCATCCGGGTGAGCATCGCGCGGGGTTCGCCCTGGTGGCCGGTGACGACGGGGAGGAAGTTCTCCTTGCCCTCGTTCATGATCCGTTTGAACGTGCGGTCGACGGACTTGCGGTGGCCGAACATCCCCAGATCCGAGGGGAAGTCGACGAAGTCCAGCCGTTCTGCGGTCCCGGAATACTTCTCCATCGACCGGCCGAGCAGGACGGGTTGGCGGCCGATGTCCTTCGCGAACTCGACCAGCGAGGTCACCCGCGAGATGTGGCTTGAGAACGTCGTCGCGACGATCCCACCGTCGTAGTCCTCCATGCTGTAGAGGACGTCACGGAGGTGTTCGCGGGCGACGTTCTCGCTGGGCGTCCGCCCTTTCTTGTTCGCGTTGGTACAGTCCTCGATGTAACACAGCACGCCGTTGTCCTCGCGGCCGATCTCACGGAAGCGCTTCATGTCGATCGGGTCCTGGATCACCGGCGAGTGGTCCATGCGCTTGTCGAGGCCGTAGACGATCGCGCCCTCGGGCGTGTGGAGCACGGGATTGATCGCGTCGATGATCGAGTGGGTGACGTGGACGAACTCGAGTTCGACGCCGTGGTCGCCGATGGTCATCGACTCGCCGCCGGACATCTTCACGAGGTCGTTCTCGACGCCGAACTTCTGTTCGCCCTCGATCTGCTGTTTGACCAGTTCGATCGTGAAGGGGGTCGCGACGACCGGCGCGTCGTACCGGTGGGCGAGCTTTGAGATGGCACCGATGTGGTCTAAGTGGCCGTGGGTCGGTACGATGGCCTTCACGTCGCCCTCCAGGTCGCTCATGATCCGATCGTCGGGGATCGCGCCCATGTCGATCAGATCCAGACTGTGCATCCGCTCGGTCTCGACGTTGTCGTGGATCAGAACCTGCGAGAGGTTCAGCCCCATATCGAAGATGACGATGTCGTTACCGGCGCGGACGGCAGTCATCTGCCGCCCGACTTCCTCGTATCCGCCTATCGTTGCGATTTCGATTTCCATTGGTGTAAACACACTCACCGAAACGGTCCGCGGACTCCCGGTCTCCTGGCCGGCCCGTCACCGGGACGGCCATTCGGTCCCGCTATGCGCTCGCGACCGAGCGCACTTGCCCGCGGGTCTCGATGATCGGCGCTATGCTCCCCGCGGTTAAAAACACAGTGGGTTCGCCGGCCGACGGAATCCGTCTCAGCGATCCGCGTCGTCAGCGACCTACCCGCTCAGCCGACGGTCGTCCCGACGTCCTCGCCCGCGAGAAACCCCTCGAGTCCCTCGAGCCCGAAGATCGACGCAGGCGTCTCGAGGCCGAGCAGGGTCTCGACTTTCCCCCGCATTCCGCCGGTGACGTCCGTCGACTCGCTTCCTCCGAGCACCGACTCGACGTCCGCGAGGGAGTCGATCCGATCGACGACCCTCTCGTCGTCGAGGACGCCGGGAACCGTCGAGCAGAGCCCGACGCGGTCGGCGTCGAGCCCGCGTGCGAGTTCGGCGACGAGTTCGTCGCCGCTGACGACCGTCGCGCCCCGGCCGGCGTGGGTAACCATGTCGCCCTGGACGACGGGGACGAACCCCTCTTCGAGCATCGTCTCGACGCTCTCCGTGGGGAGCGCGAGGTCGCCCCCCTGATTTCGTGCCGCGAGCGAGAGCGGGTAGACCGGGAGGGCCTCGACGCCGCGTTCGAGGAGGGCCCGCCGGACGAAGCCGTTCAGCGCCGTCATCGCGGCGTGGATCTCGGTGACGGCCCCGGCGTCGTCGGTCCCGGCCGTCGTCGTCACTCCATGAGCGTCGGCGGCGGGGTGGCCGAAGCTGCCGCCGCCGTGGACGACGACGAGTCCCCCGTCGGTTTCTGTGGAGTCCGAGACCGCATCGGCGATCGCCGCCGCGGCCCGCTCCAGGCTCTCGCCGTCTACCGTCTCCGCCCGATCTTTGTCCGTAATGACGCTCCCGCCGAGTTTGAGCACGGTCGTCATCGCCGGACCCCCTCCTCGGCGAGTTCCGCCCGGAATACCTCCTCGCAGGCGGGAGTGAGCTCGAGGGCGGTCTCGACTTCCTCCATGTGATCGAGCGCGACGATCGAGCCGCCCCCGCCCGCGCCCGTGAGCTTCGCGCCGAGGGCGCCGGCCTCCCGGGCGGCCCACACCATCGAGTCGAGCGAGCGCGCGGAAACGCCCAGCGCCGATAGCAGGCCGTGATTGAAGTCCATCAGCCTGCCGACCTCCTCGATGTTCCCGTCGGCGAGGGCGGCCTCGCCCTCCCGGACGAGGTCGCCGATCGCGCCCACGGTGTCGGAAGCGAAGCCGTACTCCTCGCGCAGCGCCCCGACGCCGGCGACGAGTTCGCCGGTCTCGCCGGCACCGCCGTCGAAGCCGACGACCAGCGGGAGGTCGGGGGCCTCGATCCGCCGGCAGTCGTCGCCCTCGACGCGGACCGCACCCCCCGAAGTGACACAGAAGGTGTCGGCGCGGGAGGCCTGGCCATCCTGGACTTCGTACTCGGTCCGGAAGGCACGCTCGGCGAGTTCCGCCCTGTCGAGTTCGTGGCCGAGCTCGCGGGTCGCGGCGTCGATCGTCGCGACGACGACCGCCGCAGAGGAGCCGAGGCCGCCACCGAGGGGGATCTCGCTCTCGATGAGGACGTCGAAGCCCGCGTCCTCGCCGGCGGCGTCTCGAGCCTGGGCGATCGCCTCGTCGACGTAGGCGGTCGCGGCCGACACCAGGCCATCGGAGACGTCGATCTCGGGGCCGTCGGTCCCGCCCGCGCCGTACTCGACGGCGAAGCCGTCGATCGTGAGGTCCGCGGCTTCGACCCGGAGGCGGTCGTCCGAGCGGCGCTCGACGGAGACAGTGGCCCGACGTTCGATCGCACAGGGGACTGCGGGTTCGCCGTAGACGACGGCGTGTTCCCCGAAGAGATAGACCTTCCCGGGGGCGGTAGAGCGAGTCATGGCCGGCCGTAGGGGCGAGGGTCGTTTATATCCCGTCGATCGGGGATAACTGCATTCAAGTCCGGCGACCGAGAGTGGCGAGTACGAAGATGCCCGGGGAGGAACTCGCGGCGCGGGTCGGGGAGGTGCTCGCGGTCGATCCCGAGGAGTACCGACGGCGGGCCGGGGCCGACGCCGACTGGATCAAAGGCGAGATCCACGACGGGACGTTCGACAACCCCCAGGCGATCGTCGGCCTCGAGTACGAGTTCTACGCTGTCGGCGCCGACGGGTGCGCTCTTCGGCGGATGCCCCGCCGACTGCTGGAGCTGATCGGCTTCGAGAAGGAACTCGGGCTCCACAACGCCGAGATGACGACCAGCCCCCAGCCGTTGAACGCCGACGGCCTTCTCGCCCAGGAAGCCGAGGTCAAGTCCCGACTCCGGACGGCCGTCGACGTCACGCGCACGGAGGGGATGGCGCTGGTCAGCGACGCACTCTGGACGATCCCGCCCGACGGCGAGACCGCCCGGGGGTACCTCACCGACAGCGTCGAGCGGACGGTCGGCGACGACGAACGCCCGATCCGGGTCGCGACGAACATGAGCGCGGCGGCACGCTACCACGCGATGGCGAACACGGATCAGGCCGAGACCGCAGGAATGCGCATCGAGGCGCCCAACGTCTCGCTTTCCGCGGACACCGTGATGCCCGAGAGCCTGATCACCTCGATCCAGCCCCACTACCAGGTCCCCCACGCCGTCGACCTCCCCGACTACTTCAACTACGCCCTGCGGATCGCCGCCCCGCTGCTCGCGCTGGGCGTCAACAGCCCCTTCTTCCCGCCCGACCTCTACGACGAGGGCGCGAGCGCCGAGGAGATCCTGGCTGAAGCGTGGATGGAACACCGGATCAGCGTCTTCGAGACGACCCTCAACGACCCCGCCGCCGGCGCCGGGAAGGTCCGGTTCCCGCGCGACCTCGAGACCGCCGCCCAGGCCGTAGACCGGATCGTCGACGACGACACCATCGTCCCGATGCCGGTCTCGGAGGGCGGGCGGTTCGACGATCGGTTCGCACATTTCCGGCGGAAACACGGCACCTACTGGCGGTGGGTCCGGCCCGTCTTCGACGGCTCGAGCCGATCGGCGGCGAACGCCCGCATCGAGTTCCGCCCGATCCCGGCCCAGCCCACGGTCAGGGATTCGATTTCCTTCCAGGCGGCGTTCGCGGGCCTGCTCGAGAGCCTCACCCGGCTCGAACACCCCGTCGTCGATCTCGACTGGGAGATCGCTCGCGAGAACTTCTACGCCGCGATGCGGGAGGGGCTCTCGGCCGATCTCGTCTGGATCACGAACGACGGCGACCGGACGAGGGATCGAAAACGGATCTACGAGGACCTCCTCGCCCACGCCGAGGACGGCCTCTCGAGCCGGGGCCTGAGCGAGGACGCCGCCGCGAAGTACCTCTACCCGCTCCGCCGGCGGGTCCGCCAGGGGGTGACGCCCGCGAGCTGGAAACGCGACCAGGTCGCCGCCCGCCTCGACGAGGGAAGCGATCTCGAGGGGGCGATCACGGGGATGCAGCGGGCGTACATCGACCGCCAGGCCGAGACCCTTCTGGAGGGGAGTTTCGCCGAGTGGATCGGCAGCGAGGGATCGGGGTCGTAACCCATTAACCGGAGCCGGCGGTAGGACCCGTATGGTAACCGTTCTCTCCGGGGGGACCGGAACGCCGAAGCTGTTGGAGGGGACCGGGTCCGGGAGAGTCGATGCTGCGGGAGGCGAAGGTCCGTTTTCCTCCGAGACCCTGACGATCGTCGCCAACACCGGCGACGACATCGAACTCGGGGGCCTGCTCGTCTCGCCGGACATCGACACGCTGCTCTTTCAGGGCGGCGACGTGCTGGATCGGGAGTACTGGTGGGGGATCGAGGGCGACACCCACCGGACGAACGAGGCGCTGTTCGAGCTCGCGAGCGAGGCGGGGCTGTCCGAGGGTCCCCAGTACCTCCCCGAGAAGGCCCAGACGGCGGGCCGGCGACTCGCCCGCTGGCGGCGCTTTTCGGGGATCGCGGAGTTCATGACGATCGGCGACCGCGACCGGGCGGTCCACATCACCCGGACGAGCCTCATCGATCGAGGGGAAACGCTGACCGAGGCGACTCGAGTTCTGGGGGAGGCCGTCGGCGCCGAAAGCGAGATCCTGCCGATGAGCGACGATCCCGTCGCGACCATCGTCCACACCCCCGAGGGAGCAATGCACTTCCAGGAGTACTGGGTCGGCCGCGAAGGCGAGCCGACCGTCGAGGACGTCGAGTTCCGGGGCAGCGAGGAGGCCGCCCCGACCGACGCCGTTCTGGAGGCCCTGACGGAGCCGGTCGTGATCGGCCCCTCGAACCCCGTGACGAGCGTCGGCCCGATCCTCTCGGTGCCGGGCGTTCGCGAGGCCCTCGCCGAAACGACGGTCGTCGCGGTCTCCCCCTTCCTCGCGGGCGAGGCCTTTTCGGGACCTGCAGCGGAGCTCATGCGCGCGACCGGCCGCGAGCCGACGACGGCGGGGCTGGCCGAGGCCTACCCCTTCGCCGACGCCGTCGTCGTCGATTCGGGCGATGGCGGTGACCTCCCGGTCCCGACGGTCGAGACCAACATCCGGATCGACGGCGAGGCGGACGCGAGGCGGGTCCGGGAGGCCGCTCTCCGCGCGATCGAGCGGGTCCGGGAAGGGGATGGGAATCGATGACCGACTTTGCCCCGCGGCTCGCGCTCGCGAGTCTCAGCGGCGAGTCCGACGCCGACTGGGCGCAGGCGGGGGGCGAGCACGCCGACGCCGCGGTCCTGGGCGGGATCGCCCTCGATTCGCCCTCGAGGGCCGCCGCCAGAAAACTGGTCGCCCGCGGGCGAAGCGAGTTCCTCCCCCGGGAGCCAGCCGCCTTCGTCGACCGACAGCTCGCTTCCCTCGAGGACGCGCCGATCCGGGCCGGGATCAACGTCCGGTCGGCGACGCCCGATCCTCTCGAGGAAGTCGCCCGGATCTGCGAGGACCGGGGCGCGTTCCTCGAAATCAACGCCCACTGCCGCCAGGACGAACTCCGCGCCGTGGGCTGTGGGGAGTCCCTGCTCGCCGACACCCCCCGACTCGCCGAGTACGTCCGGACCGCCACAGAGGCGGCGGACGTCCCGGTCGGGGTCAAGGTCCGAACCGAGGTTCCGGGGGTCGATCTCCCGGCGCTGGCGGGGGTTCTCGAGGACGCGGGTGCGAGCTATCTCCACGTCGATGCGATGGACTCGGAGGGGCTGGTCGCCGACGTCCGAGCGGCCTGCGGACTGTACCTGATCGCGAACAACGGCGTCCGCGGGCGCGAAGCGGTCGCGGAGTACCGATCCTACGGAGCGGACGCGGTCAGCGTCGGTCGGCCGAGCGACGACCCCACGGTCCTGGCGCGCGTCCGCGAGGCCGTCGATCGGGAGTTCGACCCCGAGGGGATCGAACCGCCCGCGGAACCGGAGCCATGACCCGGTCGCCCGCCGAGACCGCCCAGCTCGCCCTCCTGCTCGAGGTCAGCGCGACCCCGAAACCCGGAAACGTCGATCGCGAGCGCGATCTCTCCGGCCTCCGGTATGACCACTTCCTCGCGGGTGCCGTCGGGTCGCGGGAGGGCCTCGAGTTGGCCGGCGAGGGCGCCCCCGTCGGGAGCGCGTTCGAACGCGCGGTCGCCGGGATGGGGTGCCAGGAGGGGGGCAACACCCAGTTCGGCTCGCTGCTCCTGTTGGTTCCGCTGGTCCGGGCCGCAAGTGGCCGCGAAGTGACGCCCGCCGGCGTCCGCGAGGTCGTCGAGGGGACGACGGTCGAGGACGCCGCCGGCTTCTACCGGGCGTTCGACCACACCGACGTCCGCGTCGGCGAGCCGCCCGAGGGGATGGAGCCCCTCGACGTCCGCCGGGGCAGCGAGGCGGTCCCCGCCGTCGAGGAGCGGGGGCTCACGCTGCTCGAGGTGATGACGGCGAGCGTGCCCGGCGACGACATCGCCCGCGAGTGGACCGAGGGGTTCGAGCGCTCGTTCCGGGCTGCAGGGGTGATCGGCGGGACCGAGGGGACGCCCTCCGAGCGGGCCGCGGCCGCCTTCCTCTCCGCGCTCGCCGACCGCCCGGACACGCTCGTCGCGACCAAACACGGAGAGAGGGTAGCCGAGGAGGTCCGCGAGCGGGCGGCGGAACTCGACGAGCGCTCCGCGCTCGACACGGAGCCCGAGGCCGTCGAGGCGTTCGCCGACGACCTCGTTTCGCGGGGAGTGAATCCGGGGACCACCGCGGATCTGGTCTGTGCGGGGCTGTTCGTCGCGCTCGATCGGGGTGAGCTGGTCGTATGAGCGGAGACGATGGTGGGTGCGAGCGGGCGGACGAGGGGGTACCCGGCGAAGAAGCAGACGGGCTCGAGGGCGAGCCCTGCGAGGGGTGGCCCGTTTCCCTCGCGGGCGTCACCGAGTCCCTCGTGGCGACCCGCGGGCCGAACGGACTGTGGAACGTCGCCGCGCTCGGGCTGTTCGCCGGCGAGGCGGTCACGGCGCGCACCTGGGGGAACACCCGGACCCAGCGGAACTTTCACCGGGAGGGCGAGGGGTACGTCCAGTTCACGCGCGACCCCGTGGCCTTCGCCGACGCCGCCCTCTCGATCGTCGAGGAAGCGGAGCCGGTGATCGACGCCACGGACGCCTGGGCTCGGGTGCGCGCCGAGCGAGCGGGGTCGGGAACCGACGGCGGGACGCGGTGGGTCGAGTGGACCCTCGTGCCCGTCGAGGCCGCGATCGAGCGCGAGACGGTGGTGCCGATCAACCGCGGCTTCGGAGCCGTGATCGAGGCGACCGTCGCGGCCTCGCGCCTCGACGTCCCGGGCTACGACGAGACGGTCCTCGTCGACCGGCTCGCCCACTGCGTGTCGGTGGTCGACCGGACGGGCGGGCCACGCGAACTGGAGGCGCTCTCGCGGGTGCGTCGACACTCGACGTGGGAGCCGGCGGCCGCCGACGAACACGACTGGCTGTAGGTCGCACGACGACGGCCCGGCGGCCCACGAGATGCCACGAGGATTTTACCGCTGGGAGCCGTAGTTCGCGGTTCATGGTCGCCGTGACAGCCGAGACGGACGGCTCCGAGCGGCGGAGAGGGTGGTGAACCGGTGTCCATCCCCGTCGATCTCGATCCGCTGCTCACGCGGGTCGAACTTCCCCCCGATCCGGCGCCACAGGTGGCCCGGCTGCTCGTCCTCGCCGCGGCGGTCACCGCGTTCGCGACGGCCGATTCGGTGTTCTCGGAGGCCGGCATCGTGGCCGCGGCGACCGCGGGATTCGTCCTCGGCAACGTCGAGTTACCCCACCAAGAGAGCGTTCACCGGTTCAAGCGGGACGTGACCGTCCTCGTCCTCTCGTTCGTCTTCATCGCGCTCGCGGCGCTGCTCGAGTTCTCCGAACTGCTCGCGCTCGGCGTCGCCGGTCTCGCGGTCGTCGCGGTGGTGATGGTCGTGCTCCGCCCGCTTGCCGTCTTCGTCTCGACGATCGGCTGTGGGTTCACGGTCCGCGAGCGCCTGTTCGTCGGCGCGATCGGTCCGCGCGGGATCATCCCCGCCTTGGTCGCCACGCTGTTCGCCATCCGCCTCGAGACGGGGGCGCCTCCCTCGGATCCGGCGGGCGCGGACGTCCTGCTCGGGACGGTGTTTCTGGTCATCCTCGTGACCGTCGTCGTCGAGACGGGCTTTGCGAGATGGATCGGCGCTGCACTCGGCGTGGTTCGATCCGTCGACGAGTGATCGGGGAGACGCAGTGGATCGCCGAGTCCGAGTCACCTGGTCCGACCGCACGAACTGGCCCACGACGCCCCGGAGGCCGAACTGCGGGCGTCGAACCGGACGGCGAAGGCCCTAATCGATTCGGCAGAAATGGTGCCTATTAAGGCCCTCAGGGAGAGAGCTTCCCCCATGGCCATCAAACCTGCCTACGTCAAGAAGACGGGGAACCTGCTCCTAGAGCGGTACCCGGAGGCGTTCACCACCGACTTCGAGCAGAACAAAGACAGTGTCATGAAGCTCACCAACATCGAGTCCAAGGGCGTCCGGAACCGGGTCGCGGGCTACGTCACCCGCAAGAAGGGCAGCGAAGTCCCCGCCTGAACGCGAGTTCTCGACGAGCCCGTCCTCCGGTAGCTGAAGGACTATAGCCGTCCGGCCACAACGTCGGGTATGGACACGGCAGAGACCGATATCGACGAGCGTGCGCTCGGGACGACCGGCTACGACGTCACAGAGGTCGGCATGGGAACCTGGAACGTCGGTTCAGACTGGGGAGAGGTTAGCGAGGACGAAGGTCGAGAAGCGATCCGGGCCGCTCTCGACGCCGGTATCACCTTCCTGGACACCGCCGACGTCTACGGCGACGGCCGCAGCGAGCGACTGATCCGGGAGGTCCTGGCCGACCACGACGCGGAGCCGGTCGTCGCGACCAAGGCCGGCCGACGGCTCGACCCCCACGTCGCCGCCGACTACGACCGCGAGCATTTAGAGAAGTTCGTCGATCGAAGCCTCGAGAACCTGGGGGTCGAGACGCTGGATCTCCTCCAACTGCACTGCCCGCCGACGGACGCCTACTACCAGCCCGAGACGTTCGAGGCGCTTTCGGGCCTCGTCGACGAGGGGAAAATCGCCCACTACGGCGTCAGCGTCGAGCGCTGCGAGGAAGGGCTCAAAGCGATCGAGTACCCCGGCGTCGAGACGGTCCAGATCATCGCAAATCCATTGCGCCAGCGCCCGACGGAACTGTTCTTCCGGGAGGCCGATCGCCGCGACGTCGGGGTCATCGTCCGGGTTCCCCTCGCCTCCGGGTTGTTGACGGGCGCCCTCGACGCCGACACTGAGTTCCCCGAGGACGACCACCGCAACTACAACCGCGACGGCGACGCCTTCGACGTCGGCGAGACCTTCGCGGGAGTTCCCTACGAGGTCGGCCTCGAGGCCGTCGACGAACTCCGGCCCGCAGTACCGGAGGAGTGGTCGATGGCCCAGTTCACCCTCCGGTGGATCCTCGATTTCGATGCAGTGACGACGGTGATTCCGGGGTCGACGAACCCCGAGCACGTCCGGGCGAACGCCGCGGCCTCGAGGTTGCGGTCGCTGTCGGACGAGGAGCGGGCGACGGTGACCGAGGTCTACGACGAGTCCGTCCGCGAGCACGTCCACCACCGGTGGTGACCGCCGGTCGATAGCTGTCGGGAATCGCCGTCCGGCGCCGGCGCCGGGGAGTCGATACTGGCCCGAACCCAAACGTCTTTGCGCCACCGTCCCCGACCCCGGGCAATGACAGTACGAGTCGGCGTTCTCGGCGCCACCGGCGCGGTCGGACAGCGCCTGATCCAGCTTTTAGAACCCCATCCCGAGTTCGAGATCGCGGCCCTGACAGCAAGCGACGAGAGCGCGGGCCACCCCTACCGCGACGTCGCGAAGTGGCGCATCGACACCCCCATCCCCGAGGAGGTCGGCGAGATGACCGTCACCGCGACCACTCCCGAAGCAGTGCCCGACGACGTCCCCCTGCTCTTTTCGTCGCTGCCCTCGAGCGTCGGCGCGAAAGTCGAAACCCCGTTCTGTGAGGCCGGCTACGTCGTCTCCTCGAACTCCTCGAACGCCCGGATGGAGTCCGACGTCCCGCTCGTGATCCCGGAGGTCAACGGGGATCACTTCGAGGCCCTCGAGATCCAGCGCGAGGAGCGCGGGTGGGACGGCGCGCTCGTCAAGAACCCGAACTGCTCGACGATCACGTTCGTTCCGACGCTCGCCGCCCTCGCCGAGGCGGGTATTGGCCTCGAGACGGTCCACGTCGCGACCCTCCAGGCGGTCTCGGGGGCGGGCTACGACGGCGTCACGTCGATGGAGATCATCGACAACGCCATCCCCCACATCGGCAGCGAGGAGGCCAAACTCGAGACCGAGTCCCGCAAACTGCTCGGGGAGTTCGACGGCACCGCGCTCGCCGATCACGAAATGGAGGTTGCCGCGTCCTGCAACCGGATCCCGACGATCGACGGCCACCTCGAGAACGTCTGGATCGAGACGAGCGAGGACCCCTCCCCCGAAGAGGTTCGGGAGGCGTTTGCGGAGTACCCATCGCTTTCGCTTCACTCCTCGCCCGAGCCGCTCATCCACGTCTTCGAGGACCCCGAACGGCCCCAGCCCCGCCTCGACCGAACCGTCGGCGACGGGATGGCGATCGCCGCCGGCGGCGTCCGC
Organism: Saliphagus sp. LR7; assembly: GCF_003344565.1. Classification (NCBI taxonomy): domain Archaea; kingdom Methanobacteriati; phylum Methanobacteriota; class Halobacteria; order Halobacteriales; family Natrialbaceae; genus Saliphagus; species Saliphagus sp. LR7. The sequence continues at coordinate 151,576 of NZ_QPND01000006.1, forward strand.
GAATCGACGTTCGGCATCCAGTACAACTGCCTCGCCCACAACACGCTTCGAGGTGCTGCCGGCGCGAGCGTGTTGAACGGCGAGCTGTTGGTCGAAGAGGGCTACGTCTGAGCGTCCTGAGCGGCGGCGTACTCGAGGATCTTCGGCGTCACCGCTCCGTCGAGGACCGCGATCGCGAGCGCGACGTAGCGGGCGACGCCGTCGAGGTAGAGGATCGCGACGGCGATGATGACGATGGCTCCCGAGAGACCGATCCCGTAGCGAAAGAGCGGGTTCTCGAAGGGGTGTCCCGCTTCGGAGTCGACGGTGCCCATGGGCCGAAGTTGTGAGTTATCCGATATAATAGTTTCGGAGGCGTGCGATCGTCGAGACTGGGTCCGCGACGGCCATCAGCCGATCGCAGCCGGCAAGCGCGCCGCCGATCCATTGCAAAGAACTATAATTATATAGGTGGGGTGTAGAGTGGTGTATGTGTACAATCTTCACTGAGTTCGGAGACGCCGATGCCAAGGCCCCGAGCGAGCCGACGGTCCCCGGGAGAGCCGGCTCGAGCGAGCGACCCGAGGCGTCCCGGCCACGACCATGACCGACCACGAGATCACGCTGACGGTAAACGGGACCGACCACGAGCTCTCGGTGGAGCCACGGACCCTGCTCGTCCACGCGCTCCGGGACGAACTCGGCTATACGGGGACGAACGTCGGCTGTGAGACCACTACCTGCGGGGCCTGTACGGTCCACATGGACGGCGAGGCCGTCAAGTCCTGTACGGTGCTCGCGGTCCAGGCCGACGGCGAGCGGATCGAGACCGTCGAGGGGCTCGAGAGCGGTGACGACTACCATCCGATCCAGGAGGGGTTCCGGGAGGAACACGGCCTCCAGTGTGGCTACTGCACTCCCGGGATGATGATGACGGCGACCGATCTCCTCAGGGAGAACCCCGACCCCTCCCGCGAGGAGATCCGCGAGGGGTTAGAGGGGAACCTCTGTCGGTGTACGGGCTATCAGAACATCGTCAACGCCGTCGAGAACGCCGCCGCCGAGCTGGACGAACCGGTGGCCGACGGCGGCGAGGTCCGCTGGCCGGGGGGTGAAGGCGAGTGACGATCGACTCGATGGACCCCGAAGAGGTCGACGCCGCCGACATCCTCGGCTCGGCGATCGAACGCCGGGAGGACCCCGCGCTCATCACCGGCGACGCCGAGTACACCGACGACATCCAGCGTCCGGGGATGGCCCACATGGCCGTCGCCCGGAGCCAGTACGGCCACGCCGATCTAGAGGGCGTCGATACGAGCGCGGCCGAGGAGATGGAGGGCGTCGTCGCGACGTACACCCACGAGGACCTCCACGGAGAGGACACGCCCGAAGGCGGGTCGTTCTCGCTGCCGACCGGCTGGCTGCTCGACAGTTTAGAGCAGGTCGATCACCCGATCCTGGCCGACGGCCGCGTTCGCTACCAGGGCGATGCGATCGCGGTCGTCGTCGCCGAGGACCGCTATACGGCCCGCGACGCGGCCGAGGCCGTCTCCGTCGACTACGGCCGCCGGGACGCCGTCACCGACCCCAGGGAGGCACTCGACGAGGGCGCTCCCGCGCTCCACGGCGAGGACAACGTCGCCTTCGACTGGGAACTCGGGGATAGCGACGCGACCGACGAGGCGTTCGAGTCGGCGTCGCATACGGTCTCGATCGACGTCGAGAACCAGTTGCTGGTCCCGAACGCGATGGAGCCCCGTGCGGCGGTCGCCGACTACAGTCCCGGCTCCGAGGAACTCGAGGTGTTCATGACCTCCCAGAACCCCCACCTCCACCGGCTGCTGATGTCGGGGGTCATCGGCCACCCCGAGCACAAACTCCGGGTCAAGGCCCCGGAGGTCGGCGGCGGCTTCGGGAGCAAGATCCACCACTACGCCGACGAGGCCCTCGCCGCCTGGATCGCCAAGGACCTGGAGCGTCCGGTCAAGTGGACCGCGACACGCACGGAGACGTACGTCACCGACGCCCAGGGACGGGGCCATCGGACGGAGGCCGAACTCGCGATGGACGACGACGGGAGGATCACGGGCCTGCGGGTGGACACGAAGGCGAACCTCGGGGCCTACCTCTCGACGTTCGCCCCCGCGGTACCGACCTGGCTCTACGGCACCCTGCTCTCGGGCCAGTACGACATCCCCGCGATCCACTGTTCGGTGACCGGCGCGTTCACGAACGTTCCGCCGGTCGACGCCTACCGGGGCGCCGGCCGCCCGGAGGCCTCCTTCGTCGTCGAGCGCCTGGCCCATCTCGGCGCCCGCGAGGTCGACATGGACCCCGCGGAGTTCCGCCGGCTGAACTTCGTTCCCGCGGACGAATTCCCCTACGAGACCCAGGTCGCCGTCGTCTACGACAGCGGCGACTACGAGAAGCCTCTCGACAAGGCCCTCGAGATGGTCGACTACGACTCGTTCCGCGAGCGCCAGGAGCAAGCCCGCGAGGAAGGTCGGTATCTGGGGATCGGCTTCTCCTGTTACATCGAGGCCTGCGGGCTCGCCCCCTCGGAACTCGCCGGCCAACTGGGTGCCCAGGCCGGCCTCTGGGAGTCCAGTCTCGTCCGCTTCCATCCCTCCGGGACGGTCACCGCCTTCTGTGGCACCTCGGGGCACGGGCAGGGTCACGCGACGACGTACGCCCAGATCGTCGCCAACGAGCTCGGCATCCCCTACGACGACGTCGAGGTCGTCGAGGGCGACACCGACGAGATCCCACACGGGATGGGCACCTACGGCTCCCGGTCGGCGGCCGTCGGCGGGAGCTCGCTCGTCAAGAGTTCGGAAAAGCTCGTCGAGAAGGCAAAGGAAATCGCGGCCCACCAGCTCGAGGCCGATCCCGACGATATCGAGTTCGAGGCCGGCGAGTTCCGGCTTGCCGGCGCGCCCGACCGCTCGCTAGGGATCAAGGAGGTCGCCGAGCAGTCCTACCTCGCCCACGACATGCCCGAGGAGATGGAGCCGGGGCTCGAGGCCACCTCCTTTTACGACCCGGACAACTTCGTCTTCCCGTTTGGCACCCACGTCGCGGTCGTGGAGGTCGATCCCGACTCGGGGGAGATCGAGTTCGAGCAATACGCCGCGGTCGACGACGTCGGCAACCAGATCAACCCCAAGATCGTCGAGGGCCAGATCCACGGCGGGATCGCCCAGGGGATCGGCCAGGCCCTCTACGAGGGCGCCGAGTACGACGAGAACGCACAGTTGCTGACCGGCTCGATGCAGGACTACGCGGTCCCGAAGACCTACCACATCCCCGAGATGGAGACCGACTCCACCGTGACCGAGAGCCCGCACAACCCCCTGGGAGTGAAAGGTGTCGGCGAGGCCGGCACCATCGCGGCCCCCCAGGCCGTCGTCAACGCCGTCGCCGACGCCCTCGAACCCTTTGGCGTCGAGGGCATCGAGATGCCGCTGACCGCCGAACGGGTCTGGGAGGCGACGAACGGACGGGCGACCACGGACGGCGGGTCCCCGCCTGGCGAGGGCGACGACGAGGGAGGTGAGAAGCGATGATTCCTGACGGGTTCGACTACCACGAGCCGGAAACGACCGCCGAAGCGATCGAGCTCTTGGAGGAACACGGCGACGCGGAGACCGAGCTACTGGCGGGCGGCCACAGCCTGCTCCCGGCGATGAAAAGCGGGCTCTCGAGTCCCGACATCCTGATCGACATCGGCGGGATCGAAGAGCTCACCGGCGTCACGGCCGACGGCGGGACGCTTACCATCGGCGCGATGACGAGCTACAGCGACGTTTTAGACGCCGAAGCCGCCCGCGAGCACGCGCCCGCGCTGACCGCGGCGGTCGAGCAGGTCGGCGACCGGCAGGTCCGCAACCGGGGGACCGTCGGGGGCAACGTCGCCCACGCCGACCCCGCTTCGGACCTCCCCGGCGCGGTGCTCGTCTCGGATGCGACGATGGTCGTCCAGGGACCCGACGGCGAGCGCGACGTGCCCGCCGAGGAGTTCTACCTGGGAATGTACGCGACCGACATCGGTCCCGACGAGCTCCTGACCCGGATCGAGGTCCCCTCGGCCGCCGGCGCCGTCGGCACCTACGTCAAGCGAGCGAGCCCCTCCTCGGGGTACGCGATGGTCGGCGTCGCCGCCCTGCTTTCGGTCGAGGACGGAGCCGCCGAGACGGTCCGCGTCGGCGCCAGCGGCGTGATGGACCGGGGGGTCCGGCTCGAGGGCGTCGAGGACGCCCTGGCGGGTGGCTCCGTCGACGAGGAGACGATCGAGGCCGCAGCCGCCCGCGCGGGCGAGGGCCTCGACACGGCGCTGATGATGGACGACCTGCGAGCCTCGGGGGAGTTCCGGGCACAGCTCCTCGAGGTGTACACCGAACGGGCGCTCGCCGAAGCGAACGCCGACCTCGCGGCGCCGGCCGCCGACTGAACCCGGACCGCCGGGGAGACGACGTCCCGATCGACGGGACGACCGTCACCCGGTCGTCCGACCCAGCGCCGGGTTCTCCGGGGATCGAACGCGACCGATCGCAGTCCCGACTCCGCCGTCGTTCGTCACTGCCGCGGAAAACAGCCGTTACAGATAGCGTTCCGGCGTTGGCAACGCAAATAGCCAGAAGACCTATTATCGAGGAGGGAGTACGATGACCGATGAAACTCCGACGACCCACGGACTTCCTGATCCTGGCGGCCTTAGAGGAGACGGGACGCAACGTCGCGACGAACCTCCAGGCCCACACGGACAAGAGCCGCAAGAACATCAACACCCGCCTGCCCGTCCTCGAGGACTACGGACTGGTCAGAAAGATCGGCCCCGCCGAACGCTCGGGCCTCTACGAGATCACTCAAACGGGGAAAGCCGCGCTGGTCTACCGGGACCAGTACGACGAGGTCGACGACTTCGCGACCCTCCTCGAAGGCCCCACCGCCGACGCCGGCCAGGAAAGCGCCGAGGCCGCCTTCGTCCGCGGCGAACTCGAGGACGAGGAGACCGAGGAGTAGGCGTCCCCGCCGAAGGGGCGACGTGTACGACAGCGAACGGCCCGAGTTTTTCCGAGGGAGTCCGTCGAGAGCCGTGCGACCGGCTCGGGCTCGTCGCCGGAGCCGACCCTGAATATGCCGACCGCAGGGCTATACATCTGCTCTCCCTCGGTCGATACGCACGACCTTTCCCACCACCGTTCCCAGGGTCGTGCCGAACCGGAGATATCTGCCCGGGCGAGACGAGTTCTCCCCTTCCCCACTCCCGCCCGGCTGCGACGGTTCGTCCCGTTGGTCCCGAGAGGCCGACCCAACAGCTATCAGCACGGCCGGCGTTTCCGCCCACAGTGACGGGTCCGACGATCGGAACACACCCAACGGGACGGGAAGGGCGGTGAGCCGGATTCGAGCGGCCGGAGGATGGCTCGTCGCCGTCGTCCTCGTTGTCGTCCTTGTCGCCGTGCTCGTCGTCGGAATCGGGATCGCACCCGGAATCGGTCCAGACGCCGGTTCGGGAAGCGGCGCTCCCGAGGCCGACGATACGGACGACACGACGCCGACGGAATCGGGGGCCGACGCCGACGACGGATCGGATCTCGGGAGAGAGGAGACGCCGACCGACGTCCCCGGGGGCGAGCTTCGGATTCGCTACCTCGACGTCGGCCAGGCCGACGCGACCGTCGTCGAGTTCCCCAACGGCGAGGCGATGCTCGTCGATTCGGGCGACTGGCGCGACGACGGGAAGCGGGTCCTCACGGCCCTGCGCGAGCAGGACGTAGAGCGGATCGACCACCTCGTCTCCACGCACGCCCATGCCGACCACATCGGCGGCCACGAGGCGGTGATCGACGCCTACGAGACGGAGTACGACGGGATCGGCGCGGTCTACGACTCTGGAGTCGTCCACACCTCCCGGACGTACGAACGGTACCTGGACGCCGTCGAGCGCCACGACGTCACGCTGTACGAGGTGCGGGAGGGCGATGCGATCGACGTCGGAGCGGCGTCGGTCGAGTTCCACAACCCGCCCGCGGACACCGCCGGCGAGGACCTCGACGGAAACGGCGTCGCGCTCACCGTCGAGTACGGCGACCGAACCGCCCTCTTCACCGGCGACGCCGAGGCGGCGACCGAAGCCCGGATGGTCGAGGCCCGCGGCGACGCCCTCGCGTCCGACGTCTACCAGGTCGGCCACCACGGCTCCGCGACCTCCTCGAGCGATCCCCTCCTCGCCACCGTCGACCCGAAGGTCGCCGTGATCTCGAGCGCCCGCGATTCTCAGTACGGCCATCCACACGAGGAGGTCCTCGCTTCCTTCGCCGACCGCGGGATCGAGACCTACTGGACCGCGGTCCACGGCGACGTCGTCGTCACGACCGACGGCCGAGAGCTCTCGGTCGCGCCCGCCGAGGAGTTCTCGACCGATCCCGAGGACCTTCGGGAGGAACGACCCGACGCCGACGAGCGCCGCGAACTCGCCGATCCCACGATTGATGCCCGTGCCGTGCCTACACCTCCCCCATGGACGGGAGCTACACCGGCGTGGTCGACCGGATCGTCGACGGCGAGACAGCCGTGATCCTCATGGAGGCGGGGCCGGGGTGTGACGCGTCAAGCGAGGACGGGCCCCGAGCGATCGACCAGCTCGACGTCGCCGCCGACCGGCTCCCCCGCGAGGGTCGCTACGAGGGGGCCGTCCTCTCGGTCACGGTCGCCGACGGCGAGTTCGTGGGAGCCGACCACCGCGAGGGCGAGAGCGAGGAGCGCCGCGAGGCCGTAGACGAGCGGTTCGACCGGCTCTCCGAGCGTCTCCCCGATCGCTGACCGGTGGTTGACGAACGAACAGAACGATTAATAATCCGGTTCCGAATCCGGCAATGATCGACGAAATACGGCGATTACGTCCGGTTTTGGCGACAGATTTTTACCGAGGACCGTGATAGGACGTATCCATGGACACGGGAGAGGTCGTACGCCGGAGGATCGGCGGGGCCGAGACGCCGACGACGGCGGTGGTCACCGCGATCGCCGACGTACGTGGCGTCGAGACCGCCGACGTGACACCCCTTCACGACAGCGTCGATCCCGACGCGCTGAACGGCCTGTTCGAACCGACCTCCCGGCGCTCTCGGGCGGGCACCGTCACCTTCGACCACGACGGCCACCGCATCGAACTCTCGTTCGACGACCGGATGACCGTCGAAGTCGCAGCGCTCGAGTAATCGGGCGCTAGAAGCCACGAACGCATGTGGACTCGCTGGGAGTGAGTGAACGCGAAGCGTTTGCGAGGTACAGCGAGTCCGCGAACGAGAGAATCGAGTGAGTGGACTCGCTGGGATTTGAACCCAGGGCCTCTTCCTTGCGAAGGAAGCGATCTACCGCTGATCTACGAGCCCGCACCCGGTCGTAACCCGTGTCGCTATTTGTAGCTTGTGCTTCGATCCTTACTGGGGTTGTAACACGCCCGCACGGCCCGCGAGGAGCCCCAACAAGAAGCCGACGAAGTGAGCGACCAGCGCGACCTGGGGGGCCGCGGTCGCGACCGTCACCGCGGCGGCGAGCACCAGAAAGACCAGTACGGTCACCCACCGGGGGACCGATACCCAGGCGGCGATCCCCGAGGAGAGCCGATTGCCGGCGACGAGATAGCCGAGCAGGGCGAAGACCGCACCGCTGGCCCCCAGAACGCCCGCGTGGGCGCCGAACAGTCCCATCACCCAGATCTGGGCGAGACCAGCGACCGCGCCGGTCGCCACGAAGAAGGCGTGAAACCGAACCCGCGTCGTCGCCCGTGCGACCGGCCAGCCGAAGACGACCAGTGCGAGGCTGTTCGAGAGGAGGTGTCCGAGCCCGCCGTGGGCGTAGACGCTCGTGACGACCGTCCAGGGGTCGTTCGTGACCGGCGCCGAGAGGACGAACAGACCGGTCATCGCCCCGGCCGCGCCAGCGACGAGCTGCGCGAGGGCGACGACGGCGAACAGCCCGAGCGTCTCGAGGAGCGGACCGGCGCCTCCCACGGTTTCCGATCCCGCCGTCGCCGATCCCGACTGGGACTCCCGATCGTGTCCCGGGAGGAACTCCGACATACCGGTCCGTACGCGGGGGAGCTACAAAAGCGCACAGACCGTTCTGCTCTACGTGTGTACCGGTGGCGGGACCGCGACCGTCTAAAAGAGGTTCGCAGTCCGTATCAGCCGTTTCGGCCGTTTCGAGGACACGAGAACGGCGTCGTCGGCCGGTGCCGGCATACGGCCGGAGACGAGTCGATGCACCGTCGGTCGCAATACGGCACTGCGGCCGAACGGTCAATCGTCGTCTCCGACCGTCTCAGTCCTCGAGGACGATCTCGATCGAGACGTCGTTTGGCACCTGGATGCGCATGAGCTGGCGGAGCGCGCGCTCGTCGGCGTCCAGATCGATCAGGCGCTTGTGGACGCGCATCTCCCAGTGCTCCCAGGTCGCGGTGCCCTCGCCGTCCGGGGACTTCCGGGTCGGGATCTCGAGGGTCTTCGTGGGGAGCGGGATCGGACCGCTCAGGTTGACGCCGGTGTTGTTTGCGATCTCGCGGACGTCGTCACAGATGTTGTCTAAGTCCTGTGGGCTGGTGCCCGCGAGTCGAACGCGTGCCTGTTGCATCTATTTCTCGTTGACCGAGAGCACTTTGCCAGCGGCGATGGTCTGACCCATGTCGCGGATGGCGAAGCTCCCGAGTTCGGGGATTTCACTGGAGGGCTCGATGCTGAGGGGCTTCTGGGGTCGGATGGTGACGACCGCGGCGTCGCCCGACTGGATGAAGTCGGGGTTCTCCTCTGCGACCTCGCCCGAGGAGGGATCCATCTTCTTGTCGATGGACTCGATCGTACAGGCGACCTGGGCCGTGTGGGCGTGGAAGACGGGGGTGTAGCCCGCGGTGATCACGCTGGGGTGTTGCATGACGACGACCTGGGCCTGGAACGTCTCGGCGACGCTCGGCGGGTCGTCGGCGGGGCCACAGACGTCACCGCGGCGGATGTCGTCCTTGCCGATGCCCCGAACGTTGAACCCGACGTTGTCGCCGGGGCCCGCGGAGGGGACTTCCTCGTGGTGCATCTCGATCGTCTTCACTTCGCCGCCCACGTCGCTGGGCTGGAAGGAGACGTTGTCGCCGACGTTCATCGTCCCGGTCTCGAGTCGTCCCACGGGGACGGTCCCGATGCCGGAGATGGTGTAGACGTCCTGGATCGGGAGCCGAAGCGGCGCGTCCGTCGGCGGCTCCTTCTCGGGCAGGTCGTTGAGCGTCTCCAGCAGGGTCCGGCCGTCGTACCACGGCGTGTTCTCGGAGGACTCGGCGATGTTGTCGCCCTCGAACGCCGAGATCGGGATGAACGAGTTGTCGTCGACCTGGAAGTTGACCTGGTCGAGCAACTGGTTGACCTCGGCGACGACGTCGTCGTAGTCGCCCTGGTCGTAGTCGACGAGGTCCATCTTGTTGATCCCGACGATGAGCTTCTCGATGCCCAGCGTCCGCGAGAGGAAGACGTGTTCCTGGGTCTGGGGCGCGACGCCGTCGTCGGCGGCGACGACGAGGACGGCGTGGTCGGCTTGGGAGGCCCCGGTGATCATGTTCTTGACGAAGTCGCGGTGGCCAGGCGTATCGACGATGGTGAAGTAGTACTCGTCGGTATCGAACTCCTGGTGGGCGATGTCGATGGTGACCCCGCGCTCGCGCTCCTCGGCGAGGTTGTCCATCACGTAGGCGAACTCGAAGCCGCCCTTACCCTTCTCTTCGGCTTCCTCGCGGTGCTGTTCGATGACGTGCTCGGGAACGCTCCCCGTCTCGTAGAGGAGTCGCCCGACGAGCGTGCTCTTTCCGTGGTCGACGTGGCCGATGATGGCCAGGTTCTGGTGTGGTTTGTCCTCGCTCATTGTTGTAGCTCACGCGCGAAGGCGCTTATATCGGTCCCCTTTGCTCGTTGCGGTTAAAACCATTTCGAAACCCCCTCACGCCGATCGCCACGCAGTCCTGCGGTTTGTCCCACGATCACACGCGAGCCAGTGGCGGGGCGACCGTCAGTCGAGCCGGCCGACGTCCGCGAGCACCGCGGTCGCCGTCTCGGGGCCCCCTGCGCCACGGCCGCTGTTGTGGAGACTGCCCGCCTCGCGGGTCTCGATCTGGACGATGTTCCGGGTCCCGGTCACCGCGAGCGCGCCGTTTTCGGGCACGAGTCTGGGACCGACCCGGACGCCCTCGCGGGTCGCCTCGCCGATGAGCCGAATCGTCCGCCCGTCCTCGCTTGCGAGCTCGAGGGCACTGCCCGGCACGTCCTGAATCCCATCGACGGTCGCGTCCGCAAGGGAGAAACCGCCCCCGCCCAGGACGTTCGCCAGGATGACGAACTTGAGGGCGGCGTCGGTGCCGTCGACGTCGAAGGTGGGGTCGGCCTCCGCCACCCCGAGGTCCTGGGCCTCCGCGAGGACGTGGTCGTAGTCCAGTCCCTCCGCGGCCATCCGCGTGAGGATGAAGTTCGCGGTCCCGTTCAGGACGCCCCGAACTGCGGTGACCGACTCGGGGGTGCAGTCCTCGATCGTTGAGAGCACGGGGATGGCGCCGCCGACGGTCGCCTCGAACCGGACCGAGCCCGCGCTCGCGGCCTCCAGCTCCCGGAGTTCGTCGTAGCGTTCGGCGACGGGACCCTTGTTCGCGAGGACGACGTGGCGGTCGTCGGCGAGTGCGCGCTCGACGTGGGAGAAGCCGGGTTCCGCGTCCCCGAGGGTCGTCGGCGTCGCCTCCACGAGGGCGTCGTAGGGAGCGTCGAAGACCGCCTCCGGCTCGTGGGAGCCGAGCGGATCGCCCGCTTCCTTCCGGCCGAGCGCGGCGTCGGCCTCGATTCCCTCCTCGGCGACCGCCGCGTGCGTCGAGTCCGCGAGCGCGACGACCCGGTGGCCGTAGTCGTCCGCGAGGTCGGCGACCGATCGTCCGACCGCGCCGGCACCGAGGATCGCGAGGTCCATCACTCACCACCCCCCAGGAGCGGCTCGACGACCGAGAGGTCCTTTCCCTCGGCGACCTCCCGGACCGTCTCGAGGGCCGACTCCGCGCGGCCGGCGTCTACGGCCAGTCGGACCCGCGCGCTCGAGACCGCGTCCATCCCCTCGGGGGCCGCAAGCGAGAGGTCGACGACCGAGAGGCCGTCAGTCCCCTGGAGCGCCGACAGCGTATCCGAGAGGTCGGTCTCGACGAGGTGACCCACGAGGATCACGTTGACCTCCTCGCCGTAGCGGTCCGCGCCGGCCTGGATGACGTTGATCCCCGCCTCCCGGAGCGCCCCGACGATCTCCTCGAAGCGCTCGGGGGGGCATTCGAGGTCTACCTCGACCGGGATGTGCCCACGCGGGGTAATGTTCCCCCGCTCGTGGTGGATCGAGAGGAGGTTCCCGCCGTGGTCTGCGATCGGCTCCAGCGTCCGGAGCAGTTCGCCGGGTTCGTCGACGAGCTCGAGGCGAACGGTGTACGCCCGGACGCCGCCGTCGGGTTCGGCGTCTCCCGGCTCCTCGTCGGGGACGGAGTCAGCCATCGACCCCACCTCCACGGCACTCGGCCTCGCCGTACGCCGATTCCGACGGGCCCGTTCCAGGCCCCGCTCGAGAGGCCCGGAACGGGCGGCCTCGAGGAACGCTGGCGGAGATACTCATTGAACTATCTCGGACGCCGGGCCACCGAAAAGACATCGGTTCGCGTGCGTATTCCTGGCGAGGTTCGAAATCGGGGTGCGAGAATCGAACCGAAGCCAGACGGTCGGTCTCACTGCGTTCGGCCGTTGCGGCTGGCAGGGTTCGATCTCGGTCGGACGTTCGGCTCCTCACGTTCGTTCGTCGCCAGAAAGTCCGGGTGCGAGAATCGAACCACGGTCGTTTCGCTCGCACTGCTCGCTTCACTCCCTGATTGGATTCTCTCCCGTGGACTCGTCACTGCTCACGTTCGTTCGCAGGACGAGGTCCGGGTGCGAGAATCGAACCCGCGTCTCAGCCTCCACAAGGCTGAAGGATGGTCCACTACCCTAACCCGGACACGCACTCCGACGTAGCAGGGTAACGCTAAAATACATTACGACTCGCTCTCGGTCGGCGGTCACCGACCCGCATGCGAGCGGGCGAGGAGCCGCCTGCCGCCGACGAGGATCTCCCGTAGGACCGGTGCGCCGTCGGCGAGCCACACCAGAAAGGCACCGGCGGCGATCGCGAGCTGGAGCCGGACGTACCCCGAGGCCCCTCCGGCCAGCAGCCGGTGGCCGTAGGCGACGAGCAGCTCAGTCGTGTGGCCCACCAGCCCGTACTGGCCCTCCGGGGGGGTCCTCCGGACGGGCCAGAGCGCGAGCTCCCAGCGCGTCGGGCTCCCGGTCGCGTAGTGATAGAACACGTCCGCCGGGAGATGCGAGAGGTAGCCGATCCCGACGGCGATCCCCGCCCGTGGTCGCCCCGCCGCCCGCGCGAGCGCGCCGGCGACGAGCGCGAACGGTACCGCGAAAAAGAGGGAGTGGCCAATGGAATAGCCGCTCTCGAGGACGCCGAACTGCCAGGTCAGGGGTTTGTCGATCAGGTCCGGACCGACCGACGCGAGGACGACCGCGAACGCCGCGAGCCCGTCGGGCGACTCCCGGTAGTAGAGCCGGCAGAAAAACGAGTACGCGAGGTAGCCGACGATGGCGTGTTCCCACGGCCACATACCCTTCCCTCGGGGACGAACGGGGATTAGTTATCCGTTCCCTGCCGGCCCGTGTGATCCGGCCCCACGAGCGAGTACGGAGCCGTTATCCGGACGCCAGCGTGGGGCCGAGCGGGCAAGGAGACGCGGGGGAGAAGCCGACGCGATTTTGTACGCGCGGGCGCTACACACGTACGTGTCCGAGAACCCCGAGAACCGCCCGGATCGCCCCTCACTGGCCCGCGCGCTCGTGACCGTCGGCGCCAAGCGGAACGCGGCGATCGGCCTGCTCGCCGGGAGCCTCTTCGCCGCGGCGCTTTTTGCCGTCTTCGTCCTCCCCGGCGAGACCCAGGAGTCGTGGCTCCTCTATCTCGGACTCGCCGGCGTCGTCGCCGTCACCACGGGTATGTTGATCGCCGTCGTGCTCACCGTCCGTTCTGCCCTCCGGGTGTCCCGGGAGATCGAAGCGGGCTGATCAGACGAGTTCCTCGAGGCGGTCTGCGCCCGTACGGGTCCCCTTCGCGAGGATCACGTCCCCGGCCGCGAGTCGGGTGTCCGGGCCGGGCTGGGTCTCCCACTCGTCGTCCTCCGTGCTCGGCGAGCCCCGCGGGCGCCGGACCGCGATGATCCGCATGCCCGTGTCCGTCCGGACAGTCTGCTCGCCGATGGTCGTCCCGTCGAGACGCGACCCCTCCCCGACCGTCGAGCGAACGAGCACCTCGTCGCTCTCCAGGACCGCCTCGGCGACGACCGGGTGGGTGCCGATCCCCCGGAGGACGCCCTCGCTGATCTCCAGGGCCGCGTCGCTGATCACCTCGGTGCTGCCCGCCAGGTGGACCAGCCCCCGGAGGACGACCGGATCCGCGACGTCCGCCGCGGCCCGCAGCGTCCAGGCCTCGAAGCGCGATTCCAGCTGATCGACCTCGGCCTCGAGGGCGGCGACCTCCTCGGCGAGCTCCGTGCTATCGTAGAGGACGGCGCCGTAGGCGAGGTCGACCGCGAGTTCGCTCATGTTCTTCATCAGAACGATCGCGTCGACCGCACGCTCTAAGTCGTCGATCGCGGGTTCGACCGGGTCGGGAACCGCGTAGGGCTCGCCCGTGATCGACTCGTAGACGGGCGGGAGGTTCTCCTCGGCCCCTCTGAGGAGCGCGACGTCGCCGGCCTCCAGACTCGTCTCGTGGGTCGGATCGAGCAGCCACTCGCCCCCGCGCCGGATCGCGATCACGCGGACGCCAGTCTCGGTTTCGAAGGTGATCTCGCCCAGCGTGCGCCCGGCAAACCGGGAGTCCTCCCCGACGGTCGCCCGGACGATCGACTCGACGGCCTCGGGCAGCGAGGCCCGCATCGCGTCGGGGAGACCGATCTCCTCTAACACCACCTTCGCGATGTCGCCGGCGGCGTCCGAGATCTTCTCTGCGGCGCCGACGACGCCCAGCACGGGCGCGAGCTGTTCTGCGTCGTCGGTCGTCCGGGCGGCCATCAGCAGGCTCATCCGGGCTTGCATCTGGAGGAGGTCCATCCGCTCTTCCAAGGCGAGGACCTCCTCTGCGACCCCTTCGCTACCGAACAGCACCGCCGAGTACGAGAGGTCGATCAACAGCTCGGCGGTGTCTTTCATCTCCGCGAGCACCTCCTTGACGCTCGCGGGCCGGTACTCCACGTCCGGAGACGGGCTCATACGCCGGGCTTGCGCGGCCGACGAGAAAAGCGTTGTCGCCTCCCGAACCCAAGCCGACCGGAGACCCAACGTTCGTCCGGAACTCCCGGACGGACCGACACCCTCTCCGATCATACCGGGGCGAAAGCGGACGTTCGTCGCCGATCGGCCGCCTCAGCGACCGAACGGCAATACTTTTCCACCCCGGAGGCAACACTGGCGTATGGCCGACGAGATACGGAAAGGGCTCGAGGGGGTACTGGTCGCCGAATCGGGACTCAGTTCTATCGACGGCGACGCGGGCCGGCTCGTCTATCGCGGCTATACGATCGACGATCTCGCGGCGGGGGCGAGCTACGAGGAGGTCCTCTACTTGCTCTGGCACGGCGAGCTTCCCGACGAGGCCGACCTCGCCTCGTTCCGGGAGGCGATGGCGGGTGCTCGCGAGGTCGACGACGCGGTTCTCGACACCGTCAGGGCGCTGGCCGACGCCGACGAGGAGCCGATGGCGGCGCTTCGGACCGCGGTCTCCCAGCTCTCCTCGACGGACCCCGACGCCGAACACGATCCGGCAGACCGGGAGGCGAACCTCCGGAAGGGCCGGCGGATCACCGCGAAGATCCCGACGATCCTCGCGGCGTTCGAACGCGCCCGCCGGGGCGAGGAGCCGATCGAACCCCGCGAGGACCTCGCACACGCCGCGAACTTCCTCTACATGCTAAACGGCGAGGTGCCCGACGACGTGCTGGCCGACGTCTTTGATCAGGCGCTCGTCCTCCACGCCGACCACGGGCTGAACGCCTCGACGTTCTCGGCGATGGTGACCGCGAGCACGCTCGCGGACCTCCACTCGGCGGTGACGAGCGCGATCGGCACTCTGGGGGGTAGTCTCCACGGCGGCGCGAACCAGGACGTCATGGAGGTCCTCAAGGAGGTCGACGCCGCCGAGGCCGACCCGGTCGACTGGGTCACGGAGGCCCTAGAGGAGGGGCGGCGGATCCCCGGCTTCGGCCACCGCGTCTACAACGTCAAGGACCCGCGGGCGGTCATCCTGGGCGAACAGAGCGAGTCCCTGGGCGAGGCCGCCGGCGACCGCAAGTGGTACGAGATGAGCGTCACCATCGAGGAGTACGTCAAAGACGAGAAGGGCCTGGCGCCCAACGTCGACTTCTACTCGGCCTCGACGTACTACCAGATGGGGATCCCGATCGACCTCTACACCCCCATCTTCGCGATGAGCCGGTCGGGGGGGTGGATCGCCCACGTCCTCGAACAGTACGAGGACAATCGCCTGATCCGTCCCCGGTCGCGCTACGTCGGTCCCGACGAACGGGAGTTCGTTCCCGTCGAGGACCGGTAATCCTCGTCAGTCGGTCGCCGTCCCCCGCTCGTCCATCATCCGTGCCGCCTTCTCCGCCCAGCCCCCGTAGCGAAATCCCGCGGCGACGACCGCGAGCGCCCAGACGAAGTTGAGTACGATGCCGACGGCGATCCCGGTCACGCCCCACTCGAGGGAGGTGACGGCGGCGTAGGAGAAGCCGACGTAGAAGATCACGAGCCCGCTGATCCGGGCGACCATCGGCGTGATCGTGTCGCCGGCGCCCTGCAAGGCCCCCGCGAGGACGATGTAGGTGACGAGGAAGGGCGCGCCGATCCCGTAGGCCCGTGCGAAGGTGGCGGCGTACTCGATCGTCTCGGCGTCGTCGGTGAAGACGTCGACGAACCGGTAGGCAAAGCCGGCGAGGACGACGCCGATCAGTCCCACGGTCACGAGCCCGAGGCCGGCGATCGCCCACCCCGAAAAGCGGGCCTCCTCGGGGTTGCCTTCGCCCAACTGCTGGCCGATGACGACGCTCGCGGCGACGTTGTATCCCCGCGAGAGCGGGCCGGTGATCTGCTGGTAGAGCCGGCGGCCGACCTGGTAGGCCGCGTTGACCTCGGTGCCAAGGAGGAGGAGAATCGAGTTGAACGGGAAGTCGAGAGCCGTAGCCATCCCCCCTTCGGCGATCCGGGGGGCGCTCACGACGAGGAGCTGTTTGGTGATTACCGGATCCGTGGGCCGGACGAGCGAGCCCTGGCGCCAGGGGCCGGCGATGACGACGACGAGGACGACCGCGGTGAAGACGTTCGCGACCGCGGTCGCGATCCCGACGCCGACGATCTCCAGTTCGGGGAACCCGAAGTATCCCAGACCGAGGACGACCGAGCCGGCGACGTTGAGCAGGTTCGAGACGACGTTGACGTACATCGGCGAGCGGGTGTCGCCGGTCCCCTGGAGCGAGCGGGCGGCGATCAGCCCGACGTGGCGCGCGGGCGCCGTCGCCATGACCGTCCCGAGGTAGAGCCCGCCCATCCGGGCGACCTCGCTCTCGGCACCCAGAATCGCGATCGCGGGCTCCCCGAGGAGAAAGCCGAAAGCGATGAAGGGGATCCCCGCGAGCGCGCCCAGGAGGAGCGACTGGGTGATCGCCTCGTCGCGGGTCGCGGTCGCACCCGTGCCCGTGTCCTGGCTCGAGAGCGCGATGGCACCCCCGCCGAGTCCGAGGCCGATCCGCAGGGGGAGACGGGCGTAGAGGTCTGCGAGACCGATCGCGGCGATCGCCGCGGGCGAGAAGAGGCCGGTGACGATGATGTCGACGGTCCGCATCAGCGTCCGGGTGGTCTGCTCGGCCATGATCGGCCAGGCCAGTCCGAGTACCTGCTTCCAGGTCGCTATGACGCGGGCCCGGACCGACCGGTCAGCCTCCATACGAACCGACACCCGCCGGGGGGTGTTGACGCTGACGGTAGACGAAAGTGACTGGCCGACGCAGTTCGGGTATGCTCGTCTTCGTCTACGGAACGCTCACCGACCCCGAGCGCGCCGAAGCGGTGCTCGGTCGCGCCTCGGGAGTCGGCGGTCCGACGCCGGGCGAGGGGATCGAGTACGAGTACTTGGGAGAGGCGACCGTCGAGGGCCTTCGGCGGATCGAGGGCGAGTATCCGACCCTGGTCCCCGGCGGGAGCGTCGAGGGGCGACTGCTCTGGACCACGCCTCAAGGAATCGAACGGCTCGACGCCTACGAGGGGGTCGATCGAGGGCTGTACGTTCGCGTTCCGATCCCCCGCGAGAGCGGAGGGCGGGTCCGGACCTACGTCGGCGACCCCGACCGTCTGGAAGTGAACGCCGACTGGCCGGGCGAGGGCCCCTTCCGCAATCGGGTGCTCGCGACCGTAGACGGCGGTGTCACCCTTCACGAGTCGTAGTTTCACTTTCACCGCGCGTGGCGCGGGTTTATCCCCGTAGCGTCCCTCGCTTCGAGCGCACGACCCTGTCACACGCCGTGCACTGTCCTGTACCCTGTCGCTGCCCTCGGGCAGCACACCTTTGGACCCGCCCCCGATACTCGATGGTATGCTCGAGCGTTCGGACGTGCTCGCGGCCGAGGATCGGGTCCGCGAGACCGCACGACACACGCCGCTGACGCACTCGTACACCTATTCGGCGATGACCGGCGCCGACGTCCGTCTGAAACTGGAGAACTTCCAGCGGACCGGCTCGTTCAAGATCCGCGGGGCGACCAACCGGCTGGCGACGCTTCCCGAGGGAGACCGGGAGGCCGGCGTCGTCACCGCGAGCGCGGGGAATCATGCCCAGGGCGTCGCGCTCGCGGCTTCCCGGATCGGGGTCGATTCGACGATCGTGATGCCCGAGAACGCGCCGATCTCGAAGGTCAAGGCGACGAGAAGCTACGGCGCGGAGGTCGTCCTCGCGGGGGTCGACTACGCCGAGGCCGCCGAACGCGCCCACGAGATCGAACGCGAGGAAGGGCGAACGTACGTCCACGCCTTCGACGACGAGGCGGTGATGGCCGGCCAGGGGACGATCGGCCTCGAGATCGTCGAGGACTGCCCCGAGGTCGAGACCGTCGTCGTCCCGATCGGCGGCGGCGGCCTGATCTCGGGGGTCGCGGCCGCGATCAAAACCGAAACGCCCGACGTCCGCGTGATCGGCGTCCAGGCCCAGGGTGCATCGAGCGTTGCCGACTCGCTGGAGAAGGGAGAGGTCGTCGCCCGCGACTCGGTGGACACGATGGCCGACGGGATCGCGACCCGGAGCGTCGGCGAGCGCACCTTCGCCCACATCCGCGAGTACGTCGATGAGGTCGTTTCCGTCCCCGACTCCGAGATCGCGATGGCCGTCGTCTACCTCCTCGAGCGCTCGAAGACCGTCGTCGAGGGCGCCGGCGCGGTCCCGCTTGCGGCGCTGCTGTTCGAGCACTTCGAGGTGAACGAGGGCGAGGTCGTCGTTCCCGTCATCTCGGGGGGAAACATCGACCTCAACACGCTGACGACGGTGATCATGCGCGGCCTGGTCGAGACCGGCCGCTACGTCAAGATCCGGACGGTCCTGGAGGACGAGCCCGGCGCCTTAGAGAAGTTGCTGGCGGTGCTCTCGGCCCACCGGGCGAACATCTACGGCATCCAGCACGACCGGACCTCCCGGGACATCGGGATGAGCGACACCGAAGTCGAGATCGACCTCGAGACCAGGGGACCCGACCACGTCGAGGAGCTGATCGCGGCGATCGAGGAGCGGGGGTACGCGGTCGAGGTGCTGGTGTAGCCCCTATCGGGTGATGCGGTACCGGATCGTCAGGAACTGGCGCCCGCAGAGCCACATCTCGTGGACAGCGACGAGATCGGAGTCCTCGGTGGACGGCCGAACATCCCCGCCGTCCGCCGAATCCAGCGGCAGCACCCGAAAGCGCTGGTCCATCGGAAGTCGAACCGCTCCGACCGGGGTCACGAGATAGAGGCCCCCGTCGCCGGGGCCGCGGGTCGTGAATCTAACCCCCTCCCCGTCGTGTTCGGGACGGAGCACGGTCGAGAGATTCGATCCCGGCAGCGGGACGGCGACGTTCGCGTAGGTGACGTCCTCGCTGGTATGGATCGCGTAGACGGCGACGAACACCGCCCGCCCGTCGGGGTCGGTCCGGGTCCAGACGCGGGACCCCCGTGGGTCCACTTCCCGGGGAACGGCCGCGAGCTCGCTCTCGAGGCTTCGGGTCCGGTCGTCGTTTCGCCCGGGCAGGTTCAGTTGCTCGAGGCGGCTCGTCACGAACGAAGAGAGCCAGGCCCCGAGGCGAAACCGCGGGTGCCACCGGGTCCGATACTCGAGGTCGTAGTCGCCGGTCTCCTCGTAGAACCGCCGAATCTCGGGATGAATCCGTTCGAAATCGAACCCCGGACGGTCGTAGATCGAGAAGCGTTCGACCTCCCCGGCGACCGGTTCGCCCGTGATTCCCCGACGGGCGGCCCAGTCGGCGCCGATCCGGCCGCGGCCGTAGACCGGAGCGAAGGGGATTCCGGCGGCCCGACGGATCCCGGCACGGAGGCCGGCGAGCGCGAGGGCCGGAAGGAGAACCGCGAGCCAGCGACCGACTGCGCGAGCGGCGGGGAGGGCCATCGGGCAACTGTCGGGAGCGGAGCGGCTTGGCTCCGGCGGTCCCGACCGCCCCGGCGGGCGATCGCCGGCTTTAGAGCCGTCCGGGGCCACGACCGAAACGTGATTCCGAGCATCGAGGATCCCGGCGGCAGACGGCTCGCCTCCGCGGCGCTGTGGGGCGCCGTCGGGGTCATGAGCGTCCTGGTCGCCGTCCAGGGGTACGCTCTGCTGGCCGAGCCCCTGCTCTCGATTCCCCGGGCGGCGGCGCTCGCGCTGGCGGTCGGAGTCGCCACCACGGCCGTCGTCTACGCGACCGAACGCCGGGTCGCGGCGTGGGCCGCCTGGCGGGCCGGCCGGAAGTAGCCGGACAGGAGCCATCAGGCCGTCGGCGCCTCCGGCGGGGTTCGCCGCTGTGCCCGGTCGTGTTCTCTCCAGTGACCACGGAGGTCCAGCACCGTCTTGACGAGGACCATCACGACGAGCGCGCCCGCGGGGGCGCCGATCCAGGCGACGGCGAACGCGCCGACGACGATCGTCAGGTGGAGCACGAACACCCGGCGGTAGGGCTCGACCATCAGCGTCACGGGCCCGTTTCGCTCGTACTCACTCTTCCCCACGTAGTTGATCCGGTAGGACGCGACGTGGTAGGCCGCGAGCGCGACGACAGAGCCCGCGACGGCCGACGGGGAGGCGGTCGGCATGGGGAACATCGTCGGGAAGACCAACACGAAGAGGCCGTGGACGACCCAGAACCCCCCGTAGTGGGTGGCGAAGAAGCCCGCGATCGCCCCGTTCGACCGGCCGACGAACGACGCGACCGGCGTGTCGTTGAGCGACAGCGACGGCAGGTCCTCGGGGTCGTCCTCGCCCTCGGCACGGCGGATCTTCGCGACCGACTCGACGCCGACGGCGCCGCTCTCGAGCCAGTAGATCACCAGCAACGAGTGGAGGTTCCAGCCGAGGAAGACGACGCCGACGAGCGGAACGGCGTTGGCGAGGACCAACGCTACGGCGACCGCCCGCGACTCCTCCCACCTCTGGCGCATGGATGACTCTCCGATTCCGTGAGAATAAAGCTATCTGCAGGATCGCGGGTCATAGGGTCGGAGACGAGTCAGTGCGCCGTCGGTCGCGACACGGTACCGCGACCGAACGGTAAATCGTTGTCTCCGACCCTATCAGGGAAACCTGAACGTCTCCAGGTTCCGGGGCTGGTGGGTCCGGACGTCGTACTTCTGGTAGAGCGCCGAGGAGAGCTGGTCGGTCGCCCGGTCGTCGCCGTGGACACAGAGGATCGTCTCCGGGCGGGGGTTCATTTCGCCGGCGAACTTCTCAAGGCCCTCGCGGTCGGCGTGGCCCGAGAAGCCGCTGACCGACTCGATCCGACAGTCGAGGGTGAGCCGATCGGGGCCCCGTCGGCCGCCAAGCGAGACCTCGACCCGGCCGCTCTGGATGCGCCGACCCAGCGTCCCCTCGGCCTGGTAACCGACGAACAGCAGGGTGTTTTCGGAGTCGGGTCCCAGGAGCTCGAGCCAAGACATGATCGGGCCGCCGGTGACCATCCCCGACGTCGAGAGGATGACGCAGGGCTCGCCGCCTGCGATCTCTTCGCGCATCTCGCCGCCGCCGTCGACCTGGGCGAACTGCTCGGCCAGAAACGGGTTCTCGTCCTCGTGGAGGATCCGCTCGCGGAGGCCGTCCCGCAAGTATTCGGGGTAGGCCGTGTGGATCGCGGTCGCCTCGCGGATCATCCCGTCGAGATAGACGGGCATCGTCGGGATCTTCCCCTCGGCCATTGCCTCCTCCAAGACGAGCATGAGTTCCTGGGAGCGCCCGACGGCGAACGCGGGGATGACGGTGATTCCGCCTTCCTCGTGGGTCTCGCGGATGATCTCGTGGACGTTCGCCTCGCTTTCCTCGCTGTCGGTCTGGTAGTCGTTTCGCCGGCCGTAGGTCGACTCCATCACCATCGCCTCCGCGCGCGGGAAGTCGTTGACCGCGCCGTTAAAGAGGCGGGTGGGCTCGTAGTGGACGTCGCCCGAGAAGACGACGTTGTAGAAGCCGTTGCCGATGTGGAAGTGGCTCACCGCCGAGCCGAG
The DNA here is from genome assembly GCF_003344565.1 of Saliphagus sp. LR7. Classification (NCBI taxonomy): domain Archaea; kingdom Methanobacteriati; phylum Methanobacteriota; class Halobacteria; order Halobacteriales; family Natrialbaceae; genus Saliphagus; species Saliphagus sp. LR7. The sequence continues at coordinate 173,424 of NZ_QPND01000006.1, forward strand.
GATGTGGCCGGCGTTGTGCATCGTGAGCTTGATGTCCGGTGCGATGTCGGTGACGTCGCCGTAGGAGATCGGGATGGTTCGCTTGATCGCTTCCCGGACCTGGGTGCTCTCGTACGGTGGCGTTCGGCCCTCCTTCGAAGCGACCGAGAGGTAGTCGAGCGTGAGCAGCCCCATCAGGTCCCGCGTCGGCTCGGTGGTGTAGATCGGGCCGTCGTAGCCGTACTTGAACAGGAGCGGGATCAGCGCGGAGTGATCGAGGTGGGCGTGGGTGAGCACGACCGCATCGATGGAGGTGAGGGGTGCGGCCTCGGGCACGTGGAGATAGGGCACCTCGCCCTCGGCGCCAGGCTTGTCGCCACAGTCGATGAGGATCTTCGTGTTCGGCGTGTGCAAGAGAAAACTCGCCCGACCGACCTCTCGACAGCACCCCAGCGTGGTGATCCGGACCCAGTCCACCTCCTCTTCAGGCTCGCGGTGGATCTCCTCGCCGACGTCGGTGAGAAAGTCCCGGCGTTCGCCCCGCTCCTGAGTGAGAAAGCTCCGGACGTTCGCGACCGTCGAGGACTCCATCGGCGGCGTCCGGATCACCTCGGGGTTCCAGCCGACCTCGCGGGTGATCTCGCGCATCGTCCGGCCCCGGCGACCGATCACCAGCCCCGGCTTCTCGGCTTCGATCAGGACCTCGCCGACGGTGGGGTAGAACTCGAGGCTCTGGATCTCGGCGTCGTCGGGAACGATCTGGCGGATCTTCGCGTCGGCTTCGGACTGGCTCGACTGGGTGCCCGGCGCGGGCCGGATCGTCACCCGCTTCTGGAGACTCCGGGCGAGTTGGCCCAGGATGTTGCCGTCGTCGGCGAACTCGCGGGGGGTCTCGGTGTAGATGACCAGATCCGGCCCTTCGTACTGGACGTCGGTGACGTCGAGGTGGGAGGGGACTTCGGTTTCGACGCGTTCGTGGAGAGTGGATGACGTATCGTCGCTCATAGATGTGTGGCTTCGTGGGCAGTCCGGGCGGGCAACGGTCGCGACCGAACGGGGTCACTTCACGGACCGTCGCCCGCCGAGGAAAGGTCTGCCGACGGATCGATATCCGACCTTCGCGGCCCCGAGTTAAAAACTTCTCTCTCTCAGACGAACTCCCGGACCTCCGAGTACCACATGTCGTGGGCGTCGATCCGGCCGACCCGGCGGCCGATCGCGACCGCGAGCACGTGCCAGCACAGCGCCGTGGGATCGTCGGGATCGAGATTGTACTCGCTGTCCTTACACGTACAGCCACCGCCCTCGACGACGTACTCGTCCTCGTAGCCGACGACGACCGTAAAATCTCGATACTCCTTCACCCGACCCTCGCCGACGGCCTCGATCGCCCGGACCCCCCGATCGCCGTGGAGGCGGACGATCCGATCGACGACGTCGGGCGTGAGCTCCCCGGCCTCCGCTAACGCCGCCTGCCAGCGCTCGACGGCCTCGGCGTCGCGGGGGCCGGAACCGGGCTCTCCCTCGGTCACGACCCCACCTCCCCACCGGAGGCCCAAAGCGGTTTGGTTCGGCGCCGACCGCGCCGTTTTTCGGCCTCCCCGTCCCAGCGAGGGTATGCGCGTCACGGAAGGCGGCGTCTCCCTCTCGGTCCCCGGCGAGTCCACCGACGGCGTCGAGGAGGCGGTGTTCTACAACCCCCGCCAGGAACTGAACCGGGACCTGACGGTCGCCGCTCTGCGGGCCTACCGGGAGCGAGAACCCCGCGCGGAGAGCTACCTCGACGCGATGACCGCGAGCGGGATCCGCGGGCTCCGCGCCGCCGCCGACGGCTGGCGCGTTACCTGCTGTGACGCCGATCGCGAGGCGGCCGCACTCGCCCGCGAGAACCTCGCGGACTACGACGGGACCCGCGTGATCGAGGGCGACGCGAACGCGGTGATGCACGCCGAGGCTCCCGTCGACGTCATCGACCTCGATCCCTACGGGACGCCGATGCCGTTCGCCGACGCCGCGTTCGCGAGCGCGCGCGATCTGGTCTGTGTCACCGCGACCGACACCGCACCGCTGTGTGGCGCCCACCTGCAAAGCGGGATCCGGTCGTACTCGGCGGTGCCACGGAACACGGAGTACCACGCCGAGATGGGCGTCCGGATACTCCTCTCGGCGCTCGCCCGGTCTGCCGCCCGCTTCGACGTCGGCGTCGCCCCGCTCGTCACCTACGCCCGGAGCCACTACGTCCGAACGATGCTGGAGCTCACCCACAAGCCGACCGCCGCCGACGCCGCTCTCGAGGAACTCGGTCACATCGCCCACTGCGAGGACTGCCTCTACCGGGAGACGAGCGAGGGGTTGATCGCCGACGCCCCCGACACGTGCCCGAACTGCGGGGGTGAGCGGCTGTTGGTCGCCGGGCCGGTCTGGCTTGGGCCGACCCGTGACCGGGAGTTCGTGGAGGCGGTCCGCGACGAGATCACGGACTCCTTCGGAACCGCCTCGAAACTCGACGACCTGCTCGCCGACCTCGCGGCCGAACGCGACGAGCCGACCCACTACGACCAGCACAAGCTCTGTAAGTCGTGGGGACTGCCCGCGAACGCGATGGACGACTTTCTGGGGGATCTCCGGGCCGCGGGCTTTGCGGCCTCGCCGGCTCACTACGGCGGAACGGCGTTCAAGACCGACGCCGACGTCGCCGAGATCCGGGCCGCGACCGCGCCGAATCTCGGCTAATCGCCCGCGGCGTACAGTCGAACCAGCCCACACTCCGGACACCGGACGGTCTCGAGGCTCGTCGTCGATCCGACGCCGAGTTTCCCGAGCAGTCCCTCGCGTTTCCCCGTCGAAATCGAGAGCTTCATTCCGTCACCGGTCCTGACGGACGTCTCCTCCATCCCCACGCCACAGTCGGGACAGCGCCGCTCGTCCATACCCCTCTCACTCCCCGGACGCGAGAAAAGTCCACCGCCGCGACGACGACAGTGCCGGCGGTCGGTATTTGCGCGTCCGGGCCGAACGCGGGGGCATGTACTCCTCCCGAGATGCCGTTGCCATCGTGACCCGCATGCGCCGGGTCGCAAAGCACCGACAGCTAACGCTTCTGGCGGCCGGCGTCGCCTTCTACGCCTTCTTCTCGCTGGTCCCGCTGGCGCTCCTGGGGATCGTCGTGGCGACGGTCGCCGGTGGCGAGGGGCTCGCGGCACGGGTCACCGAGTCGGTGAGCGACGTCCTGACGCCCAGCGCCCAGTCGCTGCTCGCCGAGGCGATCACCGAAGAGTCGGGTCGTGGAGGCGCGACTGTCGTCGGCACGATCGGGCTCCTCTGGACCGGCTCGCGGGTCCTCCGTGGCCTGGACCGGACCTTCTCGGAGGTCTACGGCACCGTCGCCGCGACCACGATCCTCCGGAGCTTCCGGAACGCGGGGATCGTCGCGGTCGCGATCCTCCTGGGGATCACCACCGTCGCGGTCGCCGAGGGCCTCCTCGCCGCCGCCGCCAGCGGGCTCCTCCGGATCATCGCCCCCGTCTTCGTCTTTCTCACCGTCCTCATGGCGTTCGTCCCGGTGTACCTCGTCTTTCCCAACGCCGACGTCACCCTCCGGGAGGCCCTCCCGGGAGCCGCCTTCGCCGCCGCCGGCTGGACCGTCCTCGGGCGCGCGTTCGGGATCTACGCCGGCCTCGCGTCCACCTACGCCATCTACGGCGCGCTGGGCGCGGTCTTCCTCGTGCTCACCTGGCTCTACGCCGGCTCCGTCCTCGTCGTCCTCGGAGCCGTCCTGAACGCCGTCCTCGCCGGACACGATCGGGAGATCGACCGGATCGACGGCCCGGACGACGACGGTCCGTCGGGAGACCGGCAGCTACAAAGTCCCCGCCCGAGAGAGTCTCGGACGGAAGCGATGACCGACGACGCCACGGGAGTCGAGGAGGAGCCGGTCGACCCGCCCGCCGAGAGCGCCCGCACCCGGGACCGCTCGGGCGACCCCGCGGCGCTTCGCGAGGAGATCGAACGGCTGCGCGACGAACTCGAGAACGTCGAGGAGCGCGTCGAGTCCCGTACGGTTCGAAAGGAGTCCCTCGAGGCCGAACTCGAACGCTACGTCCGGAGCCGAGTCCGCCGGAGCCACGCCCGCGGCTGGGGCCCCTATCTCGTGCTCCTCTATGGTACCGCGATGTCGATCGCCGCCTTCTACTTCCTCTCGGGAGGGTGGGCCGTTCTGGCGATGTTCGTCGTCTGGACCTCGACGCTGGGCGTCTACGGGCTCATGGTGTTGATCGGCGGCGGGATCTCCGCGCTCGGCGTCCCCGGCCGTCTCCGGGACCGGATCGGTGAGTGGCGCTCGTAGCGACTACCCGTCCACCGAGCCGTCGGCGCGGATCGTGAACTGCTCGTAGCCGCCGTAAGCGATCTCGAGTGCGCCCATCCACCAGTTCCATCGCTCGACCGGGCTCGAGCCGGCGGGCGCGTCCCGCAGGTGAGAGAGGATCTCCTTGGCGGTCAGTTCGTGGCCGCGGTCGGCCCCGAGCCGGCCCGAATCGAGGAGGTCGCCGGCCTGCCTGGCGACGACGCGAACCTCGCCGTCGGTCCCGCCGAACTCCCGTCGGAGGCGGGTCGGATCGACGTCCATCGCCGTTCTACGTGCTCGGCCGGCAAGGAGTTCTCGGTCGAATCGCGCTCGAAAAAGACGTGATGGCAGAACGGGTGTGGCGTTAGAACGTCTCGAGGTACCGATCGAGCTCCCACTGGGAGACGTCGACGAGGTAGTCCTCGAACTCCTGGGACTTGGCCTCGACGAACTTGGGGCCGACGTGTTCGCCCAGCGCGTCGTAGACGACCTCGTCCTCCTCCAAGGCCTCGATGGCCTCGCCGAGGTTCGTCGGCAGCGTCTCGATGCCGTACTCCTCGCGTTTCTCCTCGTCGAACTCGTAGATGTTCTCCCGGATCGGGTCGGGCGCCTCGAGATCGTTCTCGATCCCGTCGAGACCCGCCTGGATCAAGGCGGCAAAGGCGAGGTAGGGGTTACACGAGGGGTCGGGGAAGCGCGCCTCGATCCGGCTCGCGGCCGGGATGCGCGCGGCTGGTTTGCGGATGAGCGCCGAGCGGTTGCGGTCGGACCACGCGACGTAGACGGGCGCCTCGTAGCCGGGCACCAGGCGCTTGTAGCTGTTGACGGTCGGGTTCGAGACCGCGGTAATCGCGGGCGCGTGTTCGAGGACGCCCGCGAGATAGGAGTGGGCGACGTCGCTCAGGTTGAACTCGTCGTCCTCGTCGTGGAAGGCGTTCTCGCCGTCTTCCATCAGCGACATGTGGGTGTGCATCCCCGAACCGTTGATCCGCGGGATCGGCTTGGGCATGAACGTCGCGTGGAGGTCGTGTTGGGCCGCGATCGCACGGACGACCATCCGGAAGGTCGCGACGTTGTCCGCGGTCGCGAGGGCGTCGTCGTACTCGAAGTTGATCTCGTACTGGCCCTCGGCGACCTCGTGGTGGCTGGCCTCGATCTCGAAGCCCATCGACTCGAGCCCGTAGATGATGTCCCGGCGGACGTCGCTGGCGAGGTCCTTGGGTGCGACGTCGAAGTAGCCGCCGGTGTCGGCGGTGGTCGTGGTGGCCCGGCCGTCCTCGTCCTCCTCGAACATGAAGAACTCCGGTTCGGGCGCGAAATTGACCTCGTACCCCATCTCCTCGGCGCGCTCGATGGCCTGCTGGAGCACGTACCGGGGGTCGCCCTCGAAGGGTTCGTCCGTCGAGGTGTTGATGATGTCACAGATCATCCGGGCGGCCGCACCGTTCTCGTCGTTTCGCCACGGGAGCACCTCGAACGTCTCGGGGTCGGGTTTGAGCCGCATGTCCGACTCCTGGATTCGAACGAAGCCCTCGATCGAGGAGCCGTCGAAGTAGATCCCGTCGGTGAACGCCTTCTCGGCCTGGCGGGCCGGGATCGCGACGTTCTTTACCGTCCCCAGAATGTCCGTAAACTGGAGCCGGAGGAAATCGACGCCTTTGTCGTCGATCTCGTCTAGTACCCCCTGTTCGGTCGCAGTGAGATTTCCGCTTGTCATCTTCTCGTCGGCGTATCCAACTATCCCCACTATTAAAGCCCTGCTGTTCCGAGCAAATCTTCTCTCCGAACACTGTAATTGGATATTCGTAAACTTATAATGGGTGGAGGCCGTAGCGGGCGTGATGACGTACGAAAATCTCGACGCGAAGCTAGTGAATGCACTTCTGGGCGACGGCCGGGCGAGCCTCCGGAGTCTCGCTGAGGACCTGGACGTCTCGGTCACCACCGTCTCGAATCACCTCTCTGACCTCGAGGAGCAGGGTGTCATTCAGGGCTACACCCCGAAAGTCGATTACGACGCGCTCGGCTTCGACGTCACCGCGGTCATCCAGTTGAAGGTCGAGGGCAACGCCCTCCCCGAGATCACCGATCGCCTGCGCGAACACGACCAGATGACCTCCGTCTACGAGGTCACCGGCGACTACGACGTGATCGCCGTCGGCAAGTTCACCGACACCGACGGGATGAACGGCCAGATCAAGACGCTGCTGACCGACCCCGACATCAACGAGTCCAACACCAGCGTCGTCCTGAACGCCGTCACCGAGAACGAACAGTTCGACCTCGAGATTCTCAACGAGGACTAACGGCGAAGCGACGAGACGCAGTGACGACAGTAGGTGAAGCTGGGATCGATCTCGTTCGGCCCCCCACAATGGGGACAGTGCATCGTCTCGCCGTCGTCCGGTTCCGGCTCCGGCTCCCGGTCGTCTCCCGGCGCCGACCCCTCGACGGGAGGCGAGCCGCGGTCGGCGGCTCCGGCCTCCGGGAGTGCCGTCGACGGACCGTCCCCGCGGTAGACGTAGCGGTAGTACAGTACCGCCTGGAGGAGTGCAAAGAGGACGGCGTACCCCGCGATCCATCCCCACAGCTCCATGCCGTGTGGTACGATCTCAAGGGACTTGGGCGTTGTGTCCGTTCGCAGGCGTTCAGTTCGGCGGCAGACGGTCGCGCTGGAACTCGTCGAACTGCTCTAGGTCGGGCGGGAGGTCGTAGTCGAGATGGCGTTCCTCCTGGCGGTTCTCGCCGGCCTCCTCGATGGGAGTCGCGACGTCCTCCCAGCCGGGTTTGATCTTGACGCTTTTCGCGGGCATCCCGACGGCGATATGGTGGGCAGGAATGTCGTGTTGGACGATGCCGCGGGCGCCGACGATGGCGTTCTCGCCGACCCTGTTGCCCGCCCGGACCATCGAGTCGTACGTCAGGCGGACGTCGTCCTCGACGATCGTGTGGTAGTTTCTGACCTCGGTCTGGTCGACGACGTCGTGGTCGTGGCTGTAGACGTGGACGCCGTCGGAGACGGAAACCCGGTCGCCGATCGTTAGCTTTCCGCGGTCGTCGAGGTGGACCTCGTCGTGGACGACGGCGTTGTCGCCGATCGTAATGTTGTGGCCGTAGGTAAACGAGATCCCCTTGAAAAAGCGACAGCCCTCGCCACAGGACTCGAAGAGGTGGTCGGCGAGCATCCGGCGAAATCGGAGCGCGAACTCGACGTTGTCGGCGATCGGGAGGCTGTCGAACTGGCGCCAGAGCCACTGGAGATGCTTGGACCGGCGGAACTTCTCTTCGTCCTTCTCGGCGTAGTACTCGCTTTCGAGGGTCGTGTTGCAGGGATCGTAGCTCTGGACGCGGACGCGTTCGGCGGGCGACATCGACTCGCCGGCCTGGAACCGCTCGTAGGCCTCTCGGTCGCCCGAGAGGTCGATGAGGACATCCTCGACGACCGAACAGGTGTCCTCGTCGCTCGACAGTCGTCGGTCCACTTCGTCGAGAAAGTCGCGCATGCCGGCTTCGGCCTCGTCGGGGAGCGAGACGTGCCGCTTTGTCATGGTCGATGGCTACTGGTGCCTGCTTCATAGGGGTTCGGTTGTGCGTCCGTCTTGCCCCATCGCCCCTCGGCGACCCCCCGAGTCGGGCATGGACAGCGCCGGAGATCACCGTCCTCGGGGCCGGTCGGTTCCCCCGAACGGGTTCGCGTCCGTGAGGACCCCGCCCACGAGCGCGACGAGCAGCCCGGCGACCACGAACGCAGCCGCGAACCCGGTGAGCGAGAAGCCGACGATCGCGAACAGGACGAGAAGCTGGACGGCGAGGATGGCCCCCAGAAGCGCGGTGATCCGGTCGAGGCGCCGAGCGAGTTCGTCGTCCATGCGGATCGTTCGCCTCGCCGACACCATAAACGTTCGTCCCGAACCACGCGGCTTCCGTATCCGATAAGTGCCCGCGCCCCCAATTCCGGAACATGCACTACCGGGAACTGGGCGACTCCGGAATCCAGGTCAGCGAGATCGGCTTCGGCGCGTGGGTCGTCGGCACCGACTGGTGGGGCGACCGCTCCGAGGACGAGGGTGTGGAGATGGTCCGCCACGCGATCGACCGGGGGATCACCTACATCGACACCGGCGACGTCTACGGCCACGGCCGCAGCGAGGAACTGATCGGCGAGGCAATCGCCGACGTCCGCGAGGACGTGACCCTCGCCACGAAGGTCGGCTACGACTTCTACGACAATCCCCAGGCCGGCCACGGCGAACTCCCCAAGGAGATCGACCCCGACTACGTCCGGACGGCGGTCGAGAAGAGCACGGATCGCCTCGGCGTCAATACCATCGACGTCCTCCAGCTCCACAACGCCGACGCCGACGAGATCACCCCCGACGTCCTCGAGACGCTCGACGAACTCGAGGAGGAGGGACTGATCCGCGCTCGCGGGCTCGCGCTCGGGCCCTCGATCGGCTGGCTCGCCGAGGGCGATCTGGCAATCGAGGCGGAGTTCGACGCCGTCCAACTGGTCTGGAACGTCCTCGAACAGGAGGTCGGCAGCCACTTCCTCGAGACCATCGAGCGAACGGGATCGACCACGAGCCTGATTCCGCGGGTGCCCCACTCCTCGGGAATCCTGAACGAGCAGGTCACCCCCGACACCGAACTCGGCGAGGGAGATCATCGGGGATTCCGGCCCGACGAGTGGTACGAGACGGGCTGGGAGAAAGTCGAGAAGCTCCGCTTTTTGGAGGACCCGAAGCACGCGGACGGCCGGCGCACGATGGGCCAGGCCTCGCTGGCCTGGCTGCTCTCTCACGACGCCGTCGCGACGGTCACGCCGACGTTCCGCACCAAGGCGGACATCGACGAGTGGGCCGCCACGAGCGACGTCCCGAAACTGAGCGACGAGGAGATGGTACGGGTCGAAGAGCTCTACGCCGGTGGCTTCGGCATCGACCGCGACGACGGGATGGACAGTCTGCGATCCTCGCTCGACGGCGAGGACCTCCGGTCGGCGGGGCTTGACGAGCTGGCGGCCGACTGATCGGGCTTACTCCACCTCTTTCCGGAGCCACTCCCCCCACGTAGTCGATCCCACGGCCCGATCCGGACGGGTCGCGGCGCCCGAACGGAAGCCGGACGCCACCGAACCCGGCACCGGGAGCCCGACGACGGGCCGGCGGAGCCCGGCGACCTCGCGGTAGCTCCGGACGAGGTCGGCGGCCGTCCGGACCTCGGGGCCGCCGACGGGCTCGACCCGCCCAGCCGGCTCGACGGTCGCGTGTTCGACGACGGCGTCGGCCGCCTCGCCGGCAGCGATCGGCTGGACCCGGAACCCCGAGGGCACGGGCCAGACCGGCAGCCGCTCGATCGTCCCGCACAGTTCGAGGACGAACTCGTGGAACTGGGTGATCCGGACGACCGTCGCCGACACGTCGCTTTTCTCGAGGGCGCGCTCGGCCGCCAGTTTGTGCTCGTAGTACGACAGCGGGATGGAATCGATGCCGACGATCGAGGGATAACAGACGTTCTCGACGCCGGCTTCGGCGGCCGCCTCGAGGAGCCGTTCGGTCCCGCGGGCGTCGACTGCCTCGCTATCGCCCCGGGGCGCGGTCGCAGCGTGGACGACGACGTCGATCCCCTCGAGGGCCCGTTCGATCCCGGTCCCGTCGGCCAGGTCGAGTTCGACCCACTCGCCGTCGGCGTCGGCGGGTGGGGACCGGTTCGCCGATCGGACGTCGTGGCCCGTTTTTCGGAGGCGGGGGCGTAGCTCGTCGCCGAGCGTGCCGGTCGCGCCGGTGAGCAGCGTTCGTGGTTCGCTCATGGGGATCGGTTCGGTCCCGGCTTCCGAAGCGATGTCGCCGGATCCGTCTGTGGGGTTTAAGTCGTGGACGGCGAGGCAACCCACATGAACCACGTCCGGCTGAGCCTCGACGCGGGCGGCCGGGAGGCCGAGATCCACCCGATGTACGACGTGCTGGTCAACGACCCCGCGGTCGAGCGCGCGACCGCCACCCACTGGAGCTTCACGGGCGACGAACTCGGGATCATGCACTATCTGGAAGGCGACCGCGAGGCGTTTCGCCAGCGCCTCGAGACGATTGCGGAGGTCCGGGAGTTCGAGATAACGCCCGCGGGCGAGGCCTTCTACGCCTACGTCCGGGACGCGACCACCGAACCGCTTCGGGGACTGTTCGGAGCCGTCGCGGAGAGCACCGCGGTCGTGATCCCGCCCATCGAGTACGCGGAGGAAACCGTCTCGTACTCGGTGTTCGGTCCCGGAGAGGAGATCGAGGCGGCGATCGAGCGCGTCCCCGATCCGATCGAGGTCCGGGTCGAGGCGGTCGGGGGCATGCGCGGGGTGGCGGAGCTAGCCGACTCGCTGGTCACCGACCGCCAGCGGAAGGCCCTCGAGGTCGCCCTCGCCGTCGGCTACTACGAGGTACCCCGCGAGGCGAGCCACGAGGACGTCGCGGCCGAGCTCGGCTGTGCGCCCAGTACCGCCGCCGAACACCTCCGGAAGGGCGAGGGCGCCGTCCTCCAGGCAGTTCTTGGGGGTTAGGAGAGCGCCCGTTCGACCGCCGACGCGACGTTCCGCGCCTTCTCCGCTAACTCCTCGTCTACGAGCCCGTCGGCGACCGCCTCGGCGAGTTCGTCCTCGTCCACGACCGCGACCGAGCCGTCGGCCCGTCGGATCACGTCGACGTAGAGGTCGACGTAGCGCGCGCAGTCGGGAAAGAGTTCGACGGGCGTACAGACGTTGACATACGTCCCCTTCGCGACACCCTCCGAATCGCGGTAGGTCGTCGGATACCACCACCGCCCCTCGCGGAGCTTCGTGACCGCGACGTCGCCCGCCTCGATCGGAACCTCGAGGGCGTCGTACGTTCCTCCGGCCGTCATCTCGCGTTCGAGGGAGACGCTGCCGTCCCCGCTCCAGTCGGTGACCGTGCCGGTTCCGAGCGTGATCAGACGCCCGTCGGGCTTGCCGTGGCCGAGCGCGATCCGGTCGCCGGCCTCGGGACCGAACTGGCCGGCGACCGCGCCGAAGGGAAACTCGCCGTCGCCGCCACAGACCGCCTCCGCGAAGTCCACGGCCGAACTCGCCGCCGAGCTTCCGGCCTTGATCCGGTGGTGACCCGCCATCGTCGCCGTCACGGCGCGGCGGGAGTCGTCAAGCGCGAACCGTGACTCCCGGCCGAACCAGCACCAGACGGTTCCCTCGGGTTCGGCGAGGACCCCGGGATCGCCCGGCTCCGCGGGCGCGTCGTCGAGGGTCGCCTCCAACTCCCCCGCCCGGTCGACAGCGTCGGCGACGGCCTCGCCCATCGCCTCGAGGGTGGCGTCGGCCGCGCCCCGCTCCCAGCGCAGGCCCCATCCCTCCGGGACCTCGACCGAGAGAAGGTCGGTGAGGCCAACGAGTTCCTCCCCGCGTTCGCCGCCGACGGCTGCCGATATCCCCGATCGGTCCCGGGAGAGCGAGCAGAGCCCGCCCCCGACCGAGAGCCCGGGCTCGACGCGGGCCCGGTCGTCGCCCCACGGCGAGGCCGGCTCTCGGACCTGGACGCGATAGCGGTCGCCATCTCCGACGTAGCCGGAGACGGCGTCGTAGGGCAGGTAGCCACGCCGGCCGTCGCCGAGATCGACTGTGGCGCTGCCCCCGCCGTCGGTTGCGATCACCTCGGCATCGAAGACGGCACCGTGGGGGGCGTCGTCGGCCCACCGGAAAGCGTCGATCCCCGCGTCGGCGAGACGCGCCGCGACCGCCTCGACGCCGTCGGGATCGCCCGACACCGAGACCCCCTGGCGATCCCGGCTCGTGTCGATCCGGACGTCGGCGGGCACCGTATCGAGTCCGTCCTCGAAGCGCTCGCGGATCGGCGGGGAGGGCTGGACGACCTCCAGACCGTCCTGGCGGAGCAGGCGGGTGAGCGCCGTCGTGTAGATCCCCCGGATCCGGACGGCGGTCATCGCGGCCCCCCGCCGATCACCGGAGGACCTCCCGGTCGGACCCGAAGCGGACCCGGTCGTGGATCGTCGGGCCGAGGGTCAGCTCGACGTGCTCCTCTCCGAGCACGCGGCCGTCCTCGATCGGAACGCCCCACGTATCGAACCGGAGCCAGCCCCGCATCTCCGCCGCGTGGGTCGTGATGTCGGCGTACTCCACCTCGTGTTCGGGGAACTCCGCGGTGCTGTGGGCGAGATCCATGTCCGAGTAGACGACGTCGTGGGCGTCGAAGAAGGTCATCAGGGCGTCGGCGTCGTCGGCGACGCTCGCGACGACCGCCTCGCTCGCCGCCCGCAGGTCGTCCGTCTCGAGGCCGACCGCCCGGAGCGCGCGTTGGGTCCGCTGGTCGAAGTGCATGTCCGGGGGTTGGGCCGCGGGACTTTCAAGCCATCCCTCTCGTGGACGACGGTCGCAGGGACTGTCCGTCGGCCAAACTATTTCCACCGGCCTCTCCCTACAGGAGGTATGTCACCCCTTCGTGACCCGATCGAGCGCTCGGCCGGCGATGGCGTCGATCTCTACGACGTCTCGACCTGGGAGCCCCGCACTCTCGTCGACCGCCTCGCGGTCCGGCTCTACCGCGCGATCAGCTACGGGTTCCGCGGCATCGTCCTCGCGGTCGCCGCCCTGATCACGCTCTCCCTTCTCGTCTCGCCGGCCCTGCTCGTCGTCGAGGAGCCGTTCCTGGGTGCGTTCTTCGCGCTGTCGGCCGTCCCGGCGCTGGCGCTTGCGGCCTACATCTGGTACGCCGACGTCACCACGAGCGAGCCGCTCTCCTTGCTCGTCGGCACCTTCGTCCTCACGATCCTCTTTGCGACGTTCGCCGCCCTGGGCAACGCCGCCGGCGGCGCCGTTCTCCAGTCGATCCCGGTCGTCGGGATGGTCCTCTTTTTCTACCTGATCGTCGGCCCCCTAGAGGAGGCCGTCAAGCTACTGGCCGTCCGCGTCCTCGCCTTCCGGAGCGACTCCTTCGACGCGGTCATCGACGGCGCGGTGTACGGCGCCGTCGCCGGCCTCGGCTTCGCCGCCATCGAGAACGCGATCTACATCTCCGGAGTCGTCGCCGAGGTCGAGGGGTCGGCGGGGCTGCTCGCCGCCGCGACCGGGATCACTACCGTCCGCGCGCTCGTCGGCCCGGGCCACGTCATCTACTCCGCCATCGCGGGCTACTACCTCGGGCTCGCGAAGTTCAACCCCGAGAACGCCGGTCCCCTCGTCGTGAAGGGGCTGCTCGTCGCCGCCGTCATCCACGCCACCTACAACTCGACGGCCCAGGTCGCCCCCGACCTCATCGCGGGCGCGACCGGGATCGGCCCCGGGCTCGCGTTCGTCGGCTACGTTGTCGCGTTCGACGCTACCGCCGGCTACTACCTCTACCGGAAGATCACCCGCTACCGCCGGCGCTACCGCCAGTACCGCGTCGGCGAGGGCGACCCCGCGACCGAGGTCACCGAGATCGATCCGCCCAACCGCTGACTCCCGATTCGAGCAACCCCTCGACGTACTTCGCGAGCACGTCCACCTCGAGATGGACCGGATCGCCGACCGCCTTCTCCGAGAGCGTCGTCAGCTCGTGGGTCGTCGGAACGATCGCGACCTCGACCCGACTGCCCTCGAGACGGGCGACCGTGAGGCTGATCCCGTCGAGCGTGATCGACCCCTTCTCGACGACGTAGCGGTCGTACCCCTCCGGAAGCTCGAAAGCAAACCGCCAGTCGTCGCCGACCGGCTCCCGGGAGTCGAGACGGGCCACCGCATCGACGTGGCCCTGGACGACGTGGCCGTCGAACCGGCCGTCGGCGGGCATCGCCCGTTCGAGATTGATCCGGTCGCCGACCGCCAGATCGCCGAGGTAGGTCCGCGCTACGGTCTCGCTCGCGAGGAAGGCCTCGAACCACGCCCCGTCCTCGAAGCGTTCGACCGTCAGGCAGGCGCCGCTGACGCTGATGCTCTGGCCCTCGACCAGGCCCGCCGCGACCTCCTCGGTCGCGATCCGGAGACGTATCCCGTCGTCGGTCCGCGACCGGGCGACGACCTCGCCGGTTCCCTCGACGATTCCCGTGAACATACTCGACCGTCGGCGGGCGTGGTGAAATGCCCACCGATACCGAAACGCGTCACGAAACCGTGACGGTTCGGTGCGGGACCGTACCCGAGCGGGGTCGGCGCGTTTTTATCGCTCCGGAGCGACCACCGACCGATGGCAAGCATCATCGAGACGCTCTCGCTGGCGGGCGTGCTCGTGTTCGCGATTCCCGCCGCGCTGGCCGGCCTCGAGTTCCTCCTCGTCCGGGGTCAGCCCGTCGTGGGCGCCGTCCTGATCGGGCTCGCGGTCGCGCTCGTCCTCGTCCAGCGATACGTCACCCTGCCGGGGGACGTCCCGGGCATGGTCGCACAGCGCGTCGCCGGCGCGGTGAGCAAGGATCCCGACGAACCGCGCGAGTGACCGTTCCGGCCGGGGTCACCGACCGAACCGATCGACTGCAGTGTCCGCGAGGGCGAGTCAGGGTGCTTCGGCCTCGACCTCCCGCTCCTGGGGCTCGACTGCCGCCTCGATCAGCTCCTCCAGATCGGTCTCGGTCGGGCGGTTGTTGAGCAGGACGTCGATGGGGAGCGTCGGCGCTCCGTCGACCAGGTTCTCCAGGAGCACCAGCCGCTCGCGGGCCCGCGACATCCCGACGTAGAACACCCGGCGTTCGTTGTCGGTGAGGACGGGCACCGGCGAGGTCGTCTTCGTGAACTCCTCTACACCCTCGACTGCGGTGGGGTCGTCGACGGTGGCGACCATCTGCTCGACGACCTTCTCGGTGAGGTCGGTGCCGACGAGGACGTGATCTGCCTCCCGGCCCTTCGCGGAGTGGATCGTGCCGACGCGGACGCGGTCGGTGTCCATTCCCTTGTAGCTGCCCACGGCGAAGTAGGACTTGATGCTCTTCTTCTGGAAGCTGGTGACCTTCCGGACCATGTCCGAAGCGGAGTTCGGCCCCGGCATGAACGGCGCGTGGTCGGTGATCACCTCGGCGGGAATCGAGAGGTCGGTGAGATCCTCGACGCCCGCGGCTTCCTCGCGGTCGTCGATCGTATCGAAGAGCGCGTCGCGGTCGTTGGTGCCGAAGGCCGACTCCATCAGCATGTCCGCGAGCCGGCGGGCCTCGAGTCCGTTGACGTCCTCGCCGTCCTCGACTTTCTCGACGGCGCTTACGTACTGGGAGAGGCGGTCGGTCCACATCCGCTGATCCGTGAGGGCGGTAAAGGGCACCCCCTCGGTGATGAACTCGTCGATGAACTGGAACATCTGATAGCGCGCCCGGAACAGCACCATGATCGTCCCGTCGCCCTCGGCGAGGGTGCGCCGGACCATCCGGACGACGTCGAGCATCGAGGCGTTGCGGTGGCCCTCGACGGCGCCGCCTTCCTTGCGCGGTTCGAGATCCTTGTCCTGGCGGTGGTCGATGTGACGGATCTCGCGGTTGACGGTGTTCAGGACGTTCGAGGGCAGCCGATAGGAGTTCGGGAGGATGATGTCCTCGTCGACCTCCTCGTCGAGGAGGAGCGCGGGATCTGCCCCCTGCCAGGAGTAGACGACCTGGTCGTCGTCGCCCGCGATGAACACCTGCTCGACGTGGGGCTTCCACTCCTCGTAGACGTCGTACTGGAGGGTGGTGATGTCCTGGAACTCGTCGATCACCAGATAATCGACGCTCGGGATCAGCGAGCGCTGTTTGACCCGCTCTAACATGTCCGCGAAGCCGATCTTCCCCTCCCGGCCCTTGTAGGAGCGCCAGCCACGGATCGCCTCGGGGACGTCGATCCGGTCGTCGTCGGAGGGCCACGTCGGCGTGTACTTGTTGCCCTCCTGGGCGTTCGGATCGATCTCGGGGGGGAGTCTGACCTCCTCGACGTCCCACTGGAAGGGGACGTCGTGCCAGTCTTCGACCTCTCGGCGGGTGCGCTGGAGCCACTGGCTCGTCGCGATCACCTTGTTTCCGATCGTCGTCGAGCGGGCGGTCCGCCGACCGGCCCCCGAGTACTCGTCCTCGTACTCGAGGCCGAACTCCTCGCAGAACGCCTCCTTCTCGCTCTCGCCGACGACGTCCCCACGGGAGAGATCGAGCAGGTCGTAGGCCTTCGCGTGCATCGTACAGACGTTGCCCTGGAGCGCGCGGGGACTCTCGTCCAGGCGCTCGGCGAGGCGCTCGCGGATCTCCTGGGCGGCCGCCCGGGTGTAGGAGACGACGAGGATGTCACGGAACGTGACGCCCTCCGGCTCGAGGACCTCCTCGACGTGGTCGAGCAGTGCCGTCGTCTTCCCGCTGCCCGGACCGCCGAACAACCGAGTCACCTGCGTCTCCGTGGGAGCCATTGTCCCCGTTCAGGGACCCGACACTCATAAGTCACGTGGGTTTCTTACGGCGGGAAACGCCGGCTCAGGAGCGGTCGCGACGGGCCCTATCGCGGGGCCCACCCACAGACGTTACAGGAGGTCGCCTCCGAATCGTGAAGCCCCGAACACTCCGGACACTTCTTCTTGTTATAGTCTCGCTCCCACCCTGCTCGTTGTACCTGATGGCCGCGGTCCGTGAGGAATTCGTCAAACAACTCGTCGTCGGCATCGGTGGGGGCTGATGCCATAGTGACGGTATCGCGTACCACGCTAATAAATCGTTGGGTCGTGACAGTCCCTGCCACACACGACCCACGGACTTACGGTCGCTCCCGCCCAGGGTCGGATATGTCCGACCTCGCTCTCGACGCCGATGGCTTGGAACGCTACGCCCGCCACGTCATCATGGACGAGGTCGGTCCCGAGGGCCAGGAACGCCTCCTCTCCGGCCACGTCGTCGTCGTCGGTGCCGGCGGCCTCGGCTCGCCGGTTGTCCAGTACCTCGCGGCCGCGGGCGTCGGCCGGATCGGGATAATCGACGACGACCGTGTCGAGCGCTCTAACCTCCAGCGCCAGGTGATCCACGGCGAGGGAGACCTCGGCCGACCGAAAGTCGAGAGCGCCGCCGAACGCGTCGCCGACCTCAATCCCGATATCCGGGTCGATGCCCACGAGACCCGCCTCACCGCCGAGACCGCTCCCGACCTGCTCGCCGGCGCCGACGTCGTCGTCGACGCCAGCGACAACTTCGCGACCCGCTATCTCTGTAACGACTTCTGTGCCCTCGAGGGGATCCCCCTCTCACACGGTGCGATCTACCGCTTCGAGGGACAGGCCACGACGTTCGAAAACGACGTCGAGGGGCCCTGCTACCGCTGTCTGTTCCCCGACGCGCCCGAACCCGGGACCGTACCGAACTGTGCGACCACCGGCGTGCTCGGGGTCCTCCCGGGCACCGTCGGCACGATCCAGGCGACCGAGGCGGTCAAATACTTGCTCGGCGTCGGCGACCTCCTCGACGGCCGACTGCTGACCTACGACGCGATGGGACTCTCCTTCGAGACGGTCGAAATCGCCCGAAACCCGGCGTGTCCGGTCTGTGGCGAGGACCCCGAGATCGACTCCGTTCGGGACGTCTCCTACGAGGGCCGGTGTACGGTTCCCGCGGACTGACGCTCCCCCCGCCGGTCGAGGTCCTCGAGCGCCGGAAACGGCACCGCGACCGACTCGGGAGGCGACCCGAACCGCTCGGGGTCGAGGACCTCCGCGAGACGTTCGGCGGTATCGACGAGGCGCGGCCCCGGACGGTTGACGTAGTGGTGGCCGTCCATCGCCCAGACCTGTCCGTCCCGAACCGCCGAAAGCTCGTCCCAGCCCTCACGATCGGTGAGATCGCTTCGGTTCTCGGCGGTCTGATCGAGTTCGAACCCACAGGGCGCGACGACCAGGACCTCGGGGTCGTACTCGCGGATCGCCGCCCACTCCCGCGGGGTCGAGCGGTCGCCCGGGTCGGCCATCCCGTACTCGCCGCCGGCCGCGGCAACGAGTTCGGGGGTCCAGTGGCCCGCGACCATCGCCGGATCGGTCCAGTCGAGGACCGCGGCCCGCGGCCCCTCCTCGGGGGTCCGCTCGCGGAGGTCCGTCAGACGGGCCTCGAGTTCGCCGGCGACCCGTTCGGCTCGCTCCTCCCGACCGACCGCGCGGCCGATCCGCCGGAGGTCCGCGAGGACGTCGCCCACGGTGCTCGGATCGGTCGTCAGGATCTCGGGGTCGGGTCCGATTCGGGAGAGGGCGCGCTCGATCACCCGCTCGTCGACCGCACAGACGTCACAGATCCCCTGGGTGACGATCAGGTCCGGATCGAGTTCCTCGAGGGCCTCGCAGTCGATTTCGTAGACGCCCTCGGCGTCCGTCTCGGCTTCGAGGACCTGTCGGTCGATCTCGTCGCTCGACGCCGAGGCGTCGATCCGCGAGCGGGTGATCGCCGGCCGGTCGGCCATCCGGGGCGGGAAGTCACACTCGTGGGAGACGCCGACGGGATCGATTCCGAGGGAAGCGAGAAGCTCCGTCCCCGAGGGGAGGGTCGTGACGACGCGCATGGCGGAGGGACGTGCCGGAGCCTAAAAGGCGTGCGTGCTTATCGGGCGTCGCCGTCCTCGATCTCGATCTCGGTCCACTCCTCGCCATCGGCGCGCTCGTGGCCCATGAGCTCGCCGACCGCGGCTTCGGTCTCGGCGTTTACGTCCCCCACGAGGCGGAGGGCGCCGTCGGCCTCGCGGGCGAGCCGCCGGAGGCGATGGTCCGTCGGGAGTTCGTCGAGGCTGTGGGCGCCCTCCGGATGGAGGTACTGGATCGGGTGCTCGTTGGGGGCTTCCTGGAGGTCGACGTCGATCGACCACAGCAGGGGCAGGAGCTGGATCGCGTACCCCTGGGGCTTGGGCGCTTTCCGTCCGGCGGCGGTGAGCGTCGCGCTGATCGCGGTCGACTCCGCGTCGGTGTCGTAGGAGACGCCGGGCAGTCCGGGAACGGTGATCTTCATGCCTCCATCGAGGTACGCGGGGCGGATGGCTCCATCCCCGGCACACGCACCGCCGTTTTAGGGACTCAGAACTCCGCGAACTTGTCCCGCCGGTAGAGGTCGATCTCGCTGGCCGACGACCGCTCCTGGGAGAGCGCGAAGGCGATCGCCTCGGCGATCTCCTCGGGTTCGGTGACCTCGCCGGGCTCGAACCGTTCGGCAAAGGACTCGCCGTCGCCCCCGCCGAACTCCGAGCGGACCTCCGAGGGGTTGACGACGGTGACGCCGATCCCCTCCTCGCCCACCTGGCCCGCGACGCTGTGGGCGAACCCGCGGACCCACCACTTCGTCGCCGCATACACCGGGTTTCCGGGGCGGGGATAGTGGCCCGCGAAGCTCCCGACGAACAGGAGGTGGCCGCCCGACTCCCGGACGTGGGGGATCGCCGCTCGGGTCGCATAGAAGACGCCGTCGACGTTGACCGCCTGCATCGTCGCGAAGTCGTCGGTGTCCATCGACTCGACGTCGTCGCCCAGCCCGAGGCCGGCGTTGTTCACCAGCCCGTAGAGCTCGCCGAACTCCGAGACCGTTGCCTCGATCAGCGCCTCGACGGCGTCCTCCTCGGTGACGTCGGTCGGAGCGACGAGCGTTTCCGTGTCGTACTCGGCCTCGACGTCGTCGGCGATTTCCTCGAGCGTCTCCCCGGATCTCGCCGCCAACACGACGTTCGCGCCGGCCTCCGCGAGCGCGTGGACCGTCGCCTCGCCGATGCCCGAACTCGCGCCAGTGACGACGACCGCCCTCCCTGCCAGACTGTCGAATGCCATACGGTCCGTTCGGGGGGAGGCCCCTTCCGTATTTCCGTCGGGTCAGTATTTCGGTACGTCGGAGAGTTCGGCGGACGTCGCCGCATACTCGAGGCCGTACGCCGCCGCGTGCGGTTGCCGTTTTCCGTCGATCACCGCTCGTGGCCGACGATCGACCGGAAGCCGCCGTAGGCCATGCGCTCGGAATCGAAGGGCATCTCCTCGTCGAAGGCGTCCGGATCCATCGCGGGATCGTCCATCACCTTCGCGTTGACCTCGTCGCGGTGCTCCCGGGACTCGAAGACGATAAAGGAGAACACGACCGCGTCGTCCTCGCCGGTGTCGGCGAGCTCCGGGAACGTCCGGACCGCCATCCCACCCATGTCGGGCTCCATGTCGTCTCCGACCCCTTCGAAGTACTCGAGCGCGCCGTGGTCGATCCACAGCTCCCCGGCCTCGCTCGCCATGTCGCGGTAGGCGTCCAGTTTCTCCTCGGGCACCGCGAGAACGAACCCGTCTACGTATCGTTCCATGACCTGCAGACGGACGACGCGACGGGAGATAACCGTTTTTCACACCTCCCGATAGCTGTCCCGCCGCGACCTATCGCGGGCTCGTACGGTCCGTCCAACGGTCGATCGGCGAAACCGCGACCGTTCACGGGGTCGCCGGCGCCGATGCGGCCGTCCGTACGAGTAGGCGTCGTCGACGGTCCCCCGGCGGGGGCGGCGACGGCTTCCTCCACGGGATCGGCTGGCGGTTCTCCGCCAGTTCGAGCGCCACATCGCGGGCGTGATCGAGGTCCTCACGAGCTAGTCGTCCTCGGGGTCGGGCGCACGCGTCGGTTCGCGTTCCGGATCGCCCCCGGTCGCCGGTTCGGGATCGGGGCCCGATCCCGCGTCCGGGAGCTCGAGGGGCCCTGCTGGATCGACCGCCGTGCGTTCCGGGATCGTCGTCGGTGCTGGCGGTCTGCGTGCGACCAGTCGTTGAAACCGGGTGAGGTCCCGGGGTTGGCGTGTTTCGATCTCCTCGTACTCGACGACGATCCGATCGCCCTCGGGGAAAATCCGGAAGTAGTTCAGCCGGAACGAGGGGTAGTAGAGCCCGGGCAGCCGGGAGAACCACGTTTCGACGTGCTGGAGCTTCTTCAGCCAGGTTCCGGTGTTGACGACGACGCGGTCGCCCCACTTCGTGAGCGACGCGCGGTGGGTGTGGCCGTAGACGAAGACGGCCACGTCGGGGTGGGACTCGAAAACGTCCCTGGCCGCGTTCAGGAACGGCCGATCGCCCTGGCCGACCCGCACCCCCGACAGCATGACGCCGAAGCGCCCGAGGGTTCGTCGCAGATCCCGCCTGAAAAACCAGAACGGGATCGCGAGCACGAGCAACATGGCGATGACGACGACGTTGATGGCGATGATGAGTTCGAGGAGATAATCGGCGGCACCGAGAGCTCGGATGAGGGGGTTGTCGGTGAACACGTGCGGCGGGAGGAGACCGATCGTCTCGAGGACGGTACCGAACAGGTAGAGGATCGTGATGTTGAAAAAGAGCAACAGGGGGACGACGATCGCTCGCAACAGCGGGCTCATCTCGCGGTAGAAGTAGTTCGAGACCAACCAACGTGGAATCTCCTCCATCGGCGCGACCGACTGGATGTCTCGGAGCCAGTCGCCCCTGGCGTGCTCGGAGTAGCGCCCTGCGGCGGCGACGACCCGCTGGACGACGAAGTAGCCAACTGGCAGTGCGTCTGGGTTGCCCCAGTCGGGCATGCGGTTGTTCGCGTCGTGTTGCTGGCCGTGCTCGATCCAGACCGTTCCGTCGGCGACCTCCCTGGTAATGGCGATCTCGGGCTCGAGGGTCAGGTTGTACTCCGCGAGCCGATCCACGTAGGAGGGGTAACACGCGAGGTCGTAGTCGTGGTTGCCCGGGATCAGCGTGATGTCGATCTCCTCGCCGGTCGCCCGGAACTGCTCGAAGACGCGCGGGTGGTCCTCGATCACCCGCTCGAGCGTGTCGGTGCCCGTCGCCTCGGCGTACTCCCAGAGGCCGAAGGCGTCGCCGTTGATGATCAACTCGACGTCGCCGCCATCCTCCTTCAGATCCTCGAGAAACGAGACGAGTTCGTCCTCGAAGTCGAGCGTGGTGAGTTGCTCGTCGCCGCCCATGTGAAGGTCGCTGATGAAGACGTACTCGGTAGCCATTCGGATCGTGGTTCGACGTCCTACCAGCGCCGACGGGATAGTGGTTTGCCCGTCGTCGCTCCGGTTCACGGTGGGTGTCAGCCCGGTCCGAACGACTGCGAGCGTTCAGTAGTCGGCTTCGACCGGTCTCGGGCAGGCGGGAACACGCCTGCCCGAGATGGGAAACGACGCTCACGGCGTCCGAGAACGGATGGGTCGAGAACCGGCCGGTTTCAGTACGCCTCGAGGTCGTAGAGCTCGCCGTACTTCGCCTTCGCGTACGCGAGGAAGTCGTCGGCGGAGTACGCCTTGCCGGTCGCCCGTTCGATCAGTTCGGGGGTCGTGTAGCGTTTACCGTGGCGGTGGACGTTCTCGCGGAGCCAGCCGTTCAGCTCGTCGAACTCGCCCTCGCGGACCCGGGAGTCGACGTCGCCGACCGCGTCGGTGGCGGCGTCGTACAGTTGAGCGGCCAGCACCGATCCCAGCGAGTAGGTCGGGAAGTAACCGAAGGAGCCGTGAGACCAGTGGATGTCCTGAAGACAGCCCTCGGCGTCGGTTTCGGGGCGAACGCCGAGGTATTCCTCGTACTTGTCGTTCCAGACCTCCGGGACCTCCTCGACGTCCAGATCGCCCGCGATGAGGTCGCGTTCGATCTCGAAGCGGATCACGATGTGGAGGTGGTAGGTGAGTTCGTCGGCCTCGACCCGAATGAGGTTGTCGTCGTACACCTGGTTCGCCGACTCGTAGGCCTCCCGGGGGGTGGCCTCGACCTCGGGAAACCGCTCGCGGACCTGCGGGAGAAACCGCTCCCAGAACGCCTCCGAGCGTCCGACGTGGTTCTCCCAGAGCCGAGACTGGGACTCGTGGACCGTCAGGTCGCGAGCCTCGCCCAGCGGGGTGCCGTAGCCCTCGTCGGGCAAGCCGAGGGTGTAGTTGGCGTGGCCGAACTCGTGGATCGTCGAGGTGATCGATCCCAAGAGGTCCTCCTCGTCGAACCGGGTCGTCACGCGGGCGTCGAACTGCGTCCCCGAGGAGAAGGGGTGGGGGGCGGTGTCGATCCGGCCCCGGTCCCAGTCGTAGCCCAGCGTGTCGAGGGCGTCGCGGGCGAGTTCCTCCTGGGTGTCGTCGTCGAACTCCCCCGAGAACGCGTCGGTCTCGATCTCGGTATCCGAATCGTCGATCGCGGAGATCAGCGGGACCAGTTCCTCGCGCAGGCGAGTCAGGACTCGCTCTGCGGTCTCGAGATCGAGATACGGTTCGTAGTCGGCGAAGAGGACGGCGTAGGGGTCGGCGTCGGGGTCGATGTGCTCGGCGTACTCGCGTTTGAGCGAGACGAGTTTCTCGAGGGTCGGCGCGAACGTCGAGAACTCGTCCTCCTCGCGGGCCTCCATCCAGACGGGATGGGCGTTCGAGGTCGTCTCCGAGATCTCGGTGACGAGTTCCTCGGGGACCGTCGTCGCCCGATCGTACTCCCGGCGGGTCTCGCGGACGACCGCCTCGCGGTCGCCGTCGAGGTCCTCACCCTCGAGTTCGTCGAGATAGTCGCCGGTTTCCTCGGCAGTGAGCAGTTCGTGACTGATCGACGAGAGCGTCGAGAGCTGTTTGGCCCGTGCGGGCGTGCCGCCCTCGGGCATCATCACCTCCTGGTCCCACCGGAGGATTCCGGCGGCGTTGCCGACGTTGCTGATGCGCTCGACGCGTTCCTCGAACTGCTCGTAGGTGTCCTCTCCCGTCTCGGAGGGCTGATCGCTCGCCATGGCGGACGAACGAGGGCCGGTCCCATCAACGCCGGGGTTCCGGCCAGGGAGGTCAGCCGTGGGCCGGCCACGACTCGACGGTCCCGCGATAGATCCGGTAACACCGCTCCAGGACCGCGATCGAGACGCTCTCGTCCTTCGTATGGGCCTCGCCGGGCTCGGAGGGTCCACAGATAACGCACTCGGTCCCCGCCCGCGAGAGCCAGCCCGCGTCGGTCGCGTGAGGTTTGGTCGCGAGTTCGGGAGGGGCCGACTGGGCCTCGGCGGCGGCCGCGAGGACCCGCTCGGCGAACGTCTCGTCGGTGCACTCCATCGGCGGGAGGTCCTGTTCGACCGCCCACTTGATTCCCGGTAACCGTTCCAGACCGTCGAGGTCGGCGCGCTCGCCGGGCACCGTCCGCTCGTCCACCGTCAGCGTACACCGCTCGGGAACGACGTTCATCGCCGAGCCGCCCTCGATCTCGGTGACGACGACGCTTCCGGAGAGCCGGCCGCCGGCGACCGAGACCGGGGAGACCTCCAGGTCGCGGATCGCGTCGATCGCCGCCGTCGCCCGGTAGATCGCGTTCTCGCCGGCCTCGGGCTCGCTGGCGTGGGCGGCGGTCCCGCGGGCGGTGACGGTGCTCCCCCGCCGGCCCCGGTGGGCGACGACGACATCGGTGACGTCCGGCCCCGAGTAGTTCGTCGAGCCCTCGCCGACGACGGCGTAGTCGGGGAGGAAGCCGTCGTCGATCGCGTACCGGGCGCCGACGCCGCCGGTCTCCTCCCCGACGAAGCTCGCGAAGACGAGCTCGATTCCTGGAGGGAGCTCCGCCTCCCGGAAGGCGACCAGCTGCGCCGCGAGCGCGCCCTTCATGTCCGCCGCGCCCCGGCCGTGGATCCGGCCCTCCCGGCGCTCGACGCGGTAGCTGCCGTCCTCGGCGAGCTGGGACCCCTCGGGCGGAACGACGTCGTGGTGGCCGACGAGCGCGACCGAGACCCCTTCATCGTCGCCCCGTCGGGCGATTACGTTCCCGATCCCGTCGCGGCGGACCGCCGCTTCCGTCTCGTCGGCGAGCCACGCCTCGATGCGGTCGCCGGCGGCGGTCTCGTCGTCGTGGCTCGCGATCCCGACGAGGGCCTCGGTCAGTTCGGCGATCGTCGTTGCCATGGCGCCGACTTTCGAGGCCAGGACCGTGAGTGTAGCGGGTCCGGCGGAGCCACGGCTGGAGAGGAAGTACAGGGGGCGGCGGCCAACCGACCCCGTGATGTCAGAGGCACACGATCGAGCGGGTTCGGCGGCCGGCCGAACCGGGGTCGTCGTGCTGCCAGTTTCTGGTACCACTCGGTACGGTCTTACCTTACCCACTGCACTCCCGTTCAGGAGGTGATCGTTTTCGATCTCGAGAACACCCCCTGAAACGGATACGCGACGGCCAACACGGCCGATGGGGGTCGAATCCACCAGATACGCCGCCTTCGACGGATCATGACCGGAAAGCATACGTTCGTCGGTCGAATGGGTTCGGCCGATGGGATACGAGTGGGGAACCGACCTGTTCTCGTCGCCACACCGGTTCGACGTGTTGGGGTCGCTCCACGAGGAACCGACAGACACGCGGGGGCTGACCGAGGAGTTGTCGGCCTCGCGGGTGACCGTCCAGCGCCACCTCAACGCGTGTGGCGAACTCGGCTGGGTCGAGAAGATCGACGGACGCTACGAGCTAACCGCCGTCGGCGACCTGGTCTACCTGTCGGCGAAGCGGTTTCTCGACCGGCTCTCCGCCCTCGAGCGCCACGGTCCGGTCGTCGGGACGTTCGCCGACCGGGATCCCGCGTTCGACCCGCTGTTGCTGGAGGAGGCGACGGTGACCGTCGCCACCCCGACGAACCCCCACGCGCCGATCAGCCACTACCGGACGGCGATGACCGACTCCGAGACGTCGTCGGTCCGCGGGATCTCGCCGATCGTCAGCGACCTCTTCATCGAGGTCCACGGACGGCTCCTGGCCGACGGCGTCGAGACCGAGCTGATCATGCCCCGGTCGGTCCTAGAGCGGGTACCCGAACCCGAGGAGCCCCCGCCGGGGGCGTTCACCCTCCGGACGCTCGAGGACTCCGTCGACTTCGGGCTGACGCTGACCGACGACGCCGCGCTCGTCGGCCGCTACGAGGACGGGACGTTTGCCGCCTGCGTCGAGAACGACACGCCCGCCTTCCGGGAGTGGGTCAAGGACGTCTACGAGCGCTACCGCGAGCGCTCGACGGTCGTCGCCCGCGACTGATAAACTATCGTGAACGTTCCGTAGCCTTATATCCCGAGGAGCGAAAGGGGAGCCCATGTGCGACGAGCGAGGACGTTTTCGAGGGCCGGCGGAGCCCTACGACCGGCCCCACGGGACGGATCGATGAGCGGGCCCCTTCCCGCGCCGACGGTCGTCGTCGGCGTCGGCGACTCGGTGCGCTCGCCGGAGCTCCGGGACGCGCTCCTCGAGGGGCGGGCCACGGAGATTCGATCCCTCGAGCCGGCGGCGGCGGTCGATGCCGCCCGCGATCCAGAGGTGGGGTGTCTGCTGGCCGACCGGCTTCCGGAAACGACCGGCACCGACCTCTGTCGGGAGGTCCGCGCCCGCGACGCCGCGTTCCCGGTCGTCTTCTACGCCGACGACTCCGAGGGAGTCCCCCGGAAACTCCTCAACGCGGGCGCGGACGGCTACTACACCCCCGCCGATCCCCTCGAAACCGTGCGCCACGCCGTGGACGATTGCCTCGAGACGTACGGACGGCGACTGGAGGCCCGCGTCGAACGCGCCGCGCTCACGGCGCTGCTCGAGGGCCCGGAGCCGAACGTCTACGTCAAGGACGGGGAGGGGAGATACCTCCGTGCCACCCCCACCCCCAGGATCGTCGATCCCGAGGACGCGGTCGGGCTGACCGACGTCGACCTCTACGGGGAGACGAACCCCGAGATCGCACGCCGGACCACGGCGGACGACCGCCGGGTCGTCGAGACCGGAGCGTCGATCCGGGGCCAGGACGAACGCTACGACCACGACTCGACCGACCACACCGTCCGGACGACGAAGATCCCCTGGAGCGACGGCGGGCGGGAGGGACTCGTCGGCGTCTCCGTCGACGTCACGGACCTCAAACGAAGCGAGCGGGAACTCGAGGAACTCCGCGAGCGCTTCGAGTCGTTCGCCGGGAACGTCCGCCACGACCTGCGCAACCCCCTACAGGTCGCCGCCGGCCACCTCGAACTCGCCGAGGAGACCGGCGACGACGACCACCTCGCCCGGGCGCGGGCGGCCCTCGATCGGATCGGGGAGATGCTCGAGGACCTCGAGACGGTCGCGAACGGCTCGACCGGCGGTTCCGACGGCGGGGCCGGGTCGCTCGCCGACGTCGTCGAGGACGTCTGGAGCGTCTACCCCGGGGAGGCGACCCTGGAGAACCAGCTCCCCGCGGCGACGAGCATGCCCGTCGACGAGGAGACGATCCGGCCGGTCCTCGAGAACCTGTTGACGAACGCCGTGGAACACGGTTCCACGAGCCACTGCTCGCAGATTCGCGATGACGCCGTGGAACACGGTTCCACGAGCAATCGCTCGCAGGCTCGCGATGACGCCGTCGCCAACAGTGGCGAGGACGTGACCGTCCGGATCGGAGCCCTCGACGACGGGTTCTACGTCGAGGATACGGGCCGGGGAATCCCCGAGTCCGAGCGCGAAACCGTCCTCGAGCCGGGGTACACCACCGACCCGGAGGGGACCGGCGTGGGGCTCGGCCTCGTCTCCGGGATCTGTGACGCCCAGGGATGGGGACTGGAGATCGGCGAGAGCGCCGAGGGCGGCGCCCGCTTTTCGTTTCGGAACTGTCCGCTCGTGTCGGCACCGACCGCCGACGAGCGCACGGACGTCGGGCGCGGCGACCGCCGCGAGCTCGATTCCGACGCCGAGATCGGCGACCTCGAGGCCGGCGGGACCGTCGCGTTCGACCCGGGCGCAAACCGGTGGACGGTCGCCGCCGACGGCGACGACGTCCGGGACGACCTGAACGACCTCCAGTTCGTCTACGCGACCGCCGACGGCGACGTCACCGTCCGGGCCCGGCTCGTCGCCCTCGAGGGCGTCGATCCGTGTAGCAAGGCGGGCGTGATGATCCGGAGCGGGCGCGATGGGGCCTCGACATACGGCTACGTCGGCGATACCCCGGAGTTCGGCACGGAGCTACTGTGGCGGACCCGCCCGGGCGAGGCGGGCGTCAGCCACCAGCTCGAGGGGATCGGAGCCGAATGGCTCCGGGCCGACCTCCTCGGCGAGCGCCTGACCTGTTTCGTCTCTCCCGACGGCAACCGGTGGACCCCGGTCGACCAGCGCCCGATCGAGCGAACCGGGCCGGTCCACGCCGGGATCGTCGTCTGTAGCGCCGTCCCCGGTCGTCGCTGCGAGGCGGTCTTCGAGGACGCCACGGTCGCCTCCCTCGAGCGAACGGCCGACGAGTAGACGGGGGATCGGCCCGCTCTCGATTCTGGCAGCCAAACCCGTCACCTGCGTTCCGCAGCCTTATACCCGCGAGGGCCGAATCCGCCGGCATGAACGTCGTACCGGACACGAGCGTGGTCATCGACGGCCGCGTCTCGGCCGCGATCGAGGGCGAAGAGGACGTGGAGGTGACGTTCGAGGGAGCGACGGTCTCGGTGCCGGAGGCGGTCGTCGCCGAACTCGAGGCCCAGGCCAACGACGGCCTCGAGAGCGGCTGGGACGGCCTCTCGGAGCTCCAGACGCTGGCCGACCTCGCCGAGGGCGGACGGATCGACCTGGAGTACGTCGGCGACCGCCCCGACGCGATCGAGCGGGGCCACGCCGCCGAGGGCGAGATCGACGCGCTGATCCGCGACCTCGCCGAGGAGCTCAAGGCCACCTTCGTCACGAGTGACATCGTCCAGGCCGAAGTGGCAGAAGCGAAGGGCCTGGAGGTCGCCTACATCTCGCCGAAGTCCCGCGAGGTCGGCACCCTTGCCCTCGAGGAGTTCTTCGACGACGAGACGATGAGCGTCCACCTGAAGACCGATACCCGCCCGATGGCAAAGCGGGGCGCACTCGGCGAGATGCGCTACGAGGCCATCGCCGACGACCCGCTCTCCGAGGAGGAGATGGACGAGTACGCCCGCGAGGTCGTCGACGGCGCCAAGGAGGCAAGCGGCGGCTTCGTCGAGCTCTCGGAACCCGGCATGAAGATCGTCCAGTTCCGGGACTACCGGATCGCGATCGCCAGACCGCCCTTTTCCGACGGCATCGAGATCACCGCGGTCAAGCCGATCGCACAGACCGACATCGAGGACTACGAACACGCAGAGGAACTCAAGGACAGACTCGGCGAGCACCAGCGGGGCGTGCTCATCTCGGGGGCGCCCGGCGCGGGCAAGTCTACGTTCGCCCAGGCGGTCGCCAGGTACCTGAACGACGAGGAGTACGCGGTCAAGACGATGGAGAAGCCCCGCGACCTCCAGGTCGGCCCGGAGATCACCCAGTACACCGAGTTGGGCGGCGAGATGGCGAAGACGGCCGACGCCCTGTTGATGGTCCGGCCCGACTACACCATCTACGACGAGGTCCGCAAGACCGACGACTTCGAGGTCTTCGCGGACATGCGCCTCGCCGGGGTAGGGATGATCGGCGTCGTCCACGCCACCCGGGCGATCGACGCCCTCCAGCGCCTCGTGGGACGGGTCGAACTGGGGATGATCCCCCAGGTCGTCGACACGGTCGTCTACATCGAGGCCGGCGAGGTCGCGAAGGTGTACGACGTCACGACCGAGGTGAAGGTGCCCGCGGGGCTCACCGAGGAGGACTTAGCCCGGCCGGTGATCCTCGTCTCGGAGTTCGAAAGCGGCGAACCCGAGTACGAGATCTACACCTTCAACCGCCAGGTTGTCACCGTCCCCCTCGACGACGAGGACGGCGGCCCCGGCACGGAGTCGGGCGTCGATCGCCTCGCGAAAGGCGAGATCGAACGCGAGATCCGCTCGGTCGCCAGAGGCTACGTCGACGTCCAGCTCTCGGGCCAGGACCGAGCGGTCGTCTACGTCGACGACGACGACATCTCGACGGTGATCGGGAAAGGCGGCGGCCGGATCACCGACATCGAGAACAGGCTGGGGATCGACATCGACGTCCGGACCCACGACGAGAACCCCCACTCCGGCGGGGCTGCTTCGGACGGCTCGAGCGGATCGGGCGCCGCCGGCGGCGGGAGCGCCGGCCAGCCCGAGGGCCGGATCACCACCCCCGAGATCACCTCCAGACACGTCGTCGTCCCCGTCGAGGGCAACCAGGGTGAGACCGTCGAGATCCGTGCCGGCGGCGACTACCTGTTTACCGCGACGGTGAGCCGCGGGGGAGAGATCCAGGTGTCGCGGGGGAGTGCGATCGCCGAGGAGTTAGAGGACGCGATCGACCGCCAGGAGCCGATCACGGTCGTGCCGTCGTAACCGGTCGACCCTGAAATCCCTTAGTGTGTGTCGTCCTCCCGGTAGAGTTCCGTATTGCGCCACCAGAACAGACCCCAGGCGAGGAGAAAGCCCGCGAGCATCGCGATCACGTCGGTCGCGAGCCGCGGGATCCCGACGTCGATCAGCGCGGCGATGGCGAAGCCGGCGCCGAGCAGGGCCCCCAGAAGGGTAAAGACGGCGTCGCCGACGATCTTCGGCCGCGAGTTGGTCCAGTAGGCCTGGCGCTCGTCGTCGTGCCAGAGCCCGACGTAGATGAGCACGGGCGCCATCAGCGCGATCGTGGTGACGACGTCGTAGGACTGGGGGAGGCCGATCGGCCGGAACAGCGCGACGTTCGCGAGCGACGCCGTGATCGCGGCGGCAAAGAGCGCGGCGAGCAGCCAGCCCCAGCGGGGCAGGGTGTCCTTGTCCATACACGAACTCCCCGAGCGCCGGAAAATAACTGTGGTGCTACTGGCCGCCCGCACAGCAGGCGTCCTCGCGCTTCTCGTCGGCGCCGTAGCCGTCGGCCGCGACCGGCTCGTCGATCCGATAGAGGCTCTGTCGGGCGTCCGCGAAGTAGATGTCCTCGTCGACGATCCCGATCCCCTCGAGGCGTTCGAGAGCGTAGCGGACCGTTCGCGCCGACAGCATCGATTCCTCGACGATCTGTTTCTGGGTCAGGGGCCCGTCGTACTCGAGCACCTTGAAAACGAGTTTGGCGCTCGGCGGCAGGTCCGTCATGTCCTCCCCGTCGGTGTCGGCCATCGTTGCGAATCGAAACGTCCCAGCAGTATAAAAGTTGAGTCTACCTGGGTCGGGGATCAGAGCTGTTCCCAGGCGTCGTCGTCGTCGGGATCGGGCAGCGAGTCGTCGTCGGAAGCCGGGTCGGTCCCGCCCGGAACGGACGCGGAGCCGTCGCCCTCGAGGGCCGGGCTCCCGCCGTCGATTTCCGGGGGCCTCGCGGTCCGCCCTCCGGCGTCGTCGGGCATCGGCGGGCGCTCCCCGCTTTGCAGGTCGAAGTCGGGCCAGGCGGTCTCCTCCCAGAGGCCCCGTTCGCTGTAGTAGTAGACGACGTCGTCGCTGACGACCGCGAACAGCTCCCGGTCGCGGTCGTGGACCACCCGCTCGTTGGTGTCGATCGCAACGTCGACGACGTCCTCCAAGGTGTCCAGTGCGACGTGGTGGTCGCCGATCCACATCGGGATCGTCCCGTGGGAGATCCACTCGGCGTGTCGGCGCTCGTGGAGCCGGCGCCGGGCGACGTCGGGGTCGACCGTTCCTCGCCGGGCGACGATGGCCGCGACGCCGAACGCCGCGAGCGCGAGCAGGCCGAATCCCGCGACGAGCGTGCTCCGGGGCTCGGTGGTCTCCGCTCCGGCCGCCCGGTCGTGGCTCACCGACTCCGACATCGATTCCTCGAACCAGTAGGCCTCCTCGTCCATCGCGAGGGGCGTGGAGAGTTCGTAGCCGCCGTCGAGGTCGCCCGAGTACCGGACGTCGACGACGACCGAGAGCGCGACCGTCCCGACGTCGCCGAGGTCCGCTTCGATCGCCTCGCGGCGGTCGGCGACCGACTCGACGTCGATCTCGGCGCTCGAGGTCGCGACGCCGCCCTCGGCGGTCACCGTCTCGTTCAGCACCTCCTCACCGTCCTCCCAGAAGACGGTCTCGTCGCGGACCGCCTCGTAGCGGATCGAAACGACGTGATCGACCGTCACCTCGCTGTCCTCGGGAACGGTCGTCCGGGGTTCGACGGCGACGACGGGGGTGTCGTTGCGGGTGTAGAGGGGGTTGTCCCGGAGTTCCGTTCCCGACTCCCAGAGGCCGTCCCGGACGACCTCGGCGCTCGTGGCGACCTCGGTCTCGACGCGATCCTCGGCGACCCCGGCGGGCGCGGTCGTCGTCTGTGGGTTCGCGGCCGCCCAGCCGGTCGCGAGGACGGCGAGAACGCCGACGGCGACCGCGGCGATCGCGATCGCTCGCCCGTGTCTGGCGACCAGGAGATCGATCCGCGGGTTGTCGATCACGTGTCCTCCCTCCCGAATCGGGGGAGTCGGTCCCCCGAACCAGTATACTCAATTACAGACATTCACGAGATATAATACTAGTGTTTCGCCGACGGCGCTTCAGCGCCACTTCCGGAGTTTGCGCTCGAGGCGGCGCCTGGCGGGGACGTTCCCGCCGGGCCGGCGAAATCGGAGGTCACCCGATCCCAGGAGCGCGACCATCGTCACGACGACGACGGCGACGACGACGGCGTCGACGGCGGCGATCGCGACGAGCGGGTGGACGCCGTGGAGCGCGGCGAGGACCGACGGCGGGAGGACGAGCAGGTAGCGGTACTCGCCGACGTGGCGGACGTACTCGCCTTCCTCCTCGGGCGCGGTCAGCGTGACCGTCGTCTCGGCCTCCCCCCGGGCGCCGACGGTCAGGCGGTCGGGCTCGGAGGCGATCCCGGGGCTCTGCGGTTCGACGATGGCGACGGTCGGAACGAAGCCCGCGTTGTCGACGGTCCGGGCCAGCTCGCCGGACTCGCCCGGTGCGAGCACCTGGGGATCGTCGGTCGGCTCGGTCGTGCTCACGACCTCGTACTCGTAGACCCCCGCGGGGACGACCATCGCGACCGTCGCGACGGCGACGAAAACGACGAGGACGGCTGCGATCGCGACCCGGACCGCGAGCACGTTCTCCCGGGCCGTCGAACGGCCGACGTCCCGGCCGGAACCAAAGAGGGCGCCGAGGCCGACTAGAACGACCCCGAAACCGACCAGCACCGCCCCGCCGCCCTCGCCGTCGGGCGTCGTCGTGAAGCCGAGCGTCGAGGCGACGGCGGCGTATCCGGTCTCGAGGACCGACCCGATCCCCATGACCGCGGTCCCGAGGTGGGGGATCGTCACAACGGTATCCCCGACCTGGAGGGCGCTCGCGACGATCTGTCCCTCAGTAACGGGCGGCTCCCCGCCGTCCTGATCGGTGAAGGGGTTGGCGTCGCCCTGGGTGACGTACCCTCCCTCGGCCTCGCCGACGATCCGGTGGGTCGTTAGCCCGCCGTCGTGGAGTTCGGTCGCCTCGAAGGTGACGACGTCTCCGGGTTCGGGCTCGCCCGTCACCGCCGCCGGGATCGCGACGAAGCCGTCGCCGGCGTCGATCGTCGGCTCCATGCTCCCCGTCGTGACGTATCCAAGGAGTATCGGCTGGCCCAGCACCTGCCCGACGACCAGCGAGAGGAGAACGATCGCGAAAACGATCGTGAGCAGTTTTCCGAGGAGGCTTCCGCCGCTCATCGCCGCCCCCGGTGCTCCCCGTCCGGCACTCTCCGCCCGGCGATCGGCCGCGACGATTCGTCTCCTCTCAGTCCGTCCATCCGTCTGCTCCGGCGATGGCTACCGTGTCAGGTCGGATGAACGTTTCGGCCGCTATCACGGGAGCACGGGCCAGAGATCCTGGCGACGGCGGACGAGCCCGGCGACCGAGAGGAGCCCGACGGCGATCGGAATGGCGACCAGCGCGGTCAACCGATCCGTGAAGATCCGGCTGCCGACGGCGTAGGTCGGTGCCGCGGACTCGCCCTCGACGTAGACCGTGAACGTCCCGCCCTCGGGGTCGGCGTCGGCCGTCTCGACGACCACCCCCACCGGGACGGTCTCGCCGGCCTCGAGCCGGAGGGGTTCCTCCGGTGCGATGGCTTGCCCATCCCGATGGAAGGCGACGCCCTCGACGTCGGTCTCGAGGCGGATCGCTCCCGCTTCCCGGGCGGTGATCGTGAAGACGCCGTCGAACCGCGAGGTCGCGTCCCTGTTCACACTAGCGAGTTCGACGACGAGTTCGTCCCCTGAGAGTCCGGCGTGGTCGGAGGTGGGCTCGAGCGCGACGGCTCTCGACCGACCCTCGTCGGGCGCTCCCGAAACGATCGCTCCCGTCGGCACCGCCAGACCGAGCACGATGAAGGTGGTGCCCGTCACGACGGCGAGCAGGGCCAGGAAACGAGTGTTTCGGGACATTGGATGTGTTATCCGATCGATCTCGCGGTCGGTTCACCGACGAAGGAAGTCGGTGACGGGAGGCTCAGTTGCTCTGGGCCTGGGCGTTGAACGTGATGTCCTGGTCGCTCGGCTCGGAGTTGTCGACCAGATCGATCTCGATGTCGAAGTTCGCGCTGTTTCCGCCGGACGGTATATCCACGCCGTTCGCGAGATCCGTTCCGTTCGCATCCGTAAACGTGATCGCGGCCGGGACGTTCGAGGCCGAGAGCGACACGTCGTCGCTCCCGTTGTTGGTGACGGTCAGCGCGCCCTCGAAGGTCGTCACTGCGTCCTGGTTGATGTCCTGGAACGTGAGGGCGACTACCCCGTCACCAGTGTCGTCGATCCCGTTGTAGCTGTCGTCGACGTCGAACTGGAGGAGTGCGCTCCCGTCGCCCGCCGTGGTGACGCTCACCGATCGATCCGCTTCCACCTGGCTGAACGCGCCCGACGCGAGGGCGCCGCCGCCGGCAACGACCGTCATACCGATTCCCGCGAGCACGTTCCGTCTGTTCATCCTCATGGTGTATCCCCTCCTTGGGACCCACTCCCCTTTGTATTGAGTCGCCAGAACGTCGTCTGGCCGGGCCAGAGCCGTTTCAAGCCGGCCTTTCTCCGACAACTGTTGTCGAAACGGTGCCGGAACGGTCGCTAGACTTATACCTCTCCCGTCTGATTTTCACGAAAAGGGAGGAGTCGATGGCGCTGACAGAAGGGAAGGAGAAGGGTGAAAACGAATCGGCCCCGGGCCCGGAGTCCGAGACGGACGACCGGCCGACCCGCGGCGAGATCTTCGACCTGCTCAGCAACCACCGCCGGCGGTACGCGATCCACTACTGCAAACAGCAGGACGACCCCGTGGAACTCGGCGACCTCGCCGAGCACGTCGCGGCCTGGGAACTCGACAAGGAGGTCGCGGAACTCACTTCCGCCGAGCGAAAGCGGGTCTACACCTCCCTCCAGCAGACCCACCTGCCGACCCTCGAACGCGCGAACATGGTCGAGTTCGACGACCGGACGATCGCACTCACCGACTCCGCCGCCGACCTCGACGTCTATCTCGACATCGTTCCCGGCGACTCGATCCCCTGGGGCGTCTACTACCTCGGACTCTCGGCGGTCGCGGGCGCCGTGATCGCCGGCCTCTGGCTCGAGGTCGTCCCCACCGAGACCGTTCCGACCCTCGGCTGGGCGACGCTGCTCGTCGCGCTCTTCGGGATATCGGCGGCCGTCCACACCGTCGAGAACCGCCGGAGCCGGCTCGGAGCCGGCGATCGGCCGCCGTAGTCCGACGTTCGAACGGGAAAACCGAGCGACTACGGCCAGTCGATCGTCTCGTTCGAGCCCGATTCGATCGTGACCGTCCCCGAGTCGACCGTGACCCCGCTGGGTCGTTCGACGGCGACGGTCACCTCGTAGGTCGAGCCGACGGTGCCGTCCCTCGTGTGGGTCACGGTATCGCTCGACCCCTCGCCGTAGATCGTCTCGTCGGCCCAGTGTCCGCCCGGATCGGCGTCGGTGTCGAACTCGACGCGGACCGACCCGAACCGGTCGGGATCGGCGACGGCGGTCTGGTACTCGACTGCCAGCGTCGTCCCGTGCTGGGGGCTGCTGTCGTCCTCGACGGCGAACCACTCGAGCTCGGGGTCGTCCGCGCCGCCGATCCCGTCGTCGTCGTCGTCGCTCTCCTCGCCGGCGACCCGTTCGGTGCTTCGGGTGAGCACTACCCCGTTCGAGTCGTAGACCCGGAACGTGAACGTGTAGGTGTGGCCCTCGGCGCCGCCGTCGTGGCCGCTCGAGGGATAGGAGAGCACGCCCTCGGGGCTCTCGCGGACGAACGACTCGCCCGCGATCCAGCCGACGCTCGCGTTCTCGACGTCCAGTTCGAGGCGGTCGAAGTCGGCCACCGATTCGACGTCGTACTCGATGGTGAACGCGGCGTTGGTGTTCTTCGTCTCGTCGATAATCTTCCGCTTGAGGGTCGGCCCGCCGGGCTCCTCGCCCGCCTCGACGTCCGCCCGCCGTTCCATCGTGGCGTGAAAGGAGTCGTCGCCGGTCGCCTCGATATCGAACGGGAGCGCCTTCTCACCGGTATCGATGCCCCGGGCGACTGAAACTGAAAACGTGTGCTCGTCGTCGGGCCCGATCGTCGCCGCCGGCTCTCCGACCTCGCCGTCCTCGGGGTCGGCAAGCGTCACCGTGACCGAGAGCTCCCGGCCCGCGTTGTTCGTGATCGTCGCCAGTTCCTGGTCGTCCTCCCCGGCGACGACGGACGCGACCGCGACCCCGACCAACGCCTCGTCGTCGCCGGCAGAGTCGATGCTCGCCTCCCGGGTCGCAGTGCTCTGTGAGAACGCGCCCGAGCGGGCCACGAGTCCGGCCCCACCGACGGCGACCACTCCGCCGCCGAGAAGGGCCCGGCGGGAAAGGGCTCCCCCGCCCCCGCGCGACCGCGACCGGGATCTCCGCACCATTGTACGACTAATTGAACCTTCACGGCCATAAAGGGGACGGTCGCGTTCCGTCGGCGCGGGAGGGCTCGCCAGCGAACCCGAACGGCTTTTGAACGCCCGGGTCGGACTCACGGACATGGCGACCGAATCGCTCAGCGACCGACGCGAGCACGTCCGCTCGATCGGCGTGACGTCGTTCGCGGCTCTGCTCGGCATCGGGGCGGCGATCGCCTCCTCGATCATCACGGGCGACGCCGCGCCGGCGACGGCCGCGACCGACACCCGGGCGCTCCTGATCGTCGTCGGGACGATCGTCCTCCAGTTCCCGCTGATCCAGGCGCTCGGAATCTACGGCGACGACGAGTTCGGGGTCAAACACTACCTCTTCATCACCCTGATGACCTTCTCGCTGTGGTTCATCACGTGGGGAATCCTGCTCACGACGGAGTACACGGGCTGATGGCCGACGACAGCATCGCCGTCGTCGATCTCGACCGGTGTCAGCCCGACCGGTGTAACTACGAGTGCAAGAACTTCTGTCCGCCGAATCGAACGGGCAAGGAGTGTATCACCCTCCGGGGCGAGGAGACGGCGGAGGGCCAACCCGACCAGATCCGGATCAGCGAGGAGATCTGTCTGGGCGAGACCTGCGGGATCTGCGTCGAGAAGTGTCCCTTCGACGCCATCGAGATCCTCAATCTCCCCCAGGAACTCGACGACCAGCCGGCCCACCGCTACGGCGAGAACGCCTTCGCGCTCTACGGGCTTCCCGTCCCCGAGGAGGGGAAGGTGACGGGCATTCTGGGACCCAACGGCATCGGGAAGACGACCGCCGTCCGGATCCTGGCGGGCGAACTCGAGCCCAACCTGGGCGAACACGAAGAGCCGCCGGGCTGGGACGCGGTTCTGGATGCCTATCGAGGGACCGAACTGCAGGACTACATCGAGTCGATCCGCGACGGCGAGATCACCGTCGCACGCAAACCGCAGTACGTCGATCAGATCCCCGAGCAGTTCGAGGGCAACACCCGCGAGTTGCTCGAAAGGGCGGACGAACGCGGCGTCTTGGAGGAACTCGCCTCCCGGCTCTCGATCGAACCCGTACTCGACCAGGCGATCGATGACCTCTCGGGCGGCGAACTCCAGCGGGTCGCGCTCGCCGCGACCCTGGCGCGGGACACCGACTTCTACTTCTTAGACGAGATCACCCCCTACCTCGACATCGGCCAGCGGGTGATCGCCGCACGGCTGATCCGGGAACTCGCCGCCGAGGAGGACAAGTCGATGCTGGTCGTCGAACACGACCTCGCGATCCTCGACCTGCTCGCGGACACCCTCCACGTCGCCTACGGCGAACCCGGCGCCTACGGCGTGATCACCTCGCCGAAATCCGTCCGCAATGGAATCAACGAGTACCTCGGGGGCTACCTCGACAACGAGAACATGCGGATCCGCCCCGAGGCGATCGGGTTCGAGGAACACGCCCCCCGGACCGTCGAACGCGGCGACACTCTGGTCTCCTACCCCGATATCTCGAAGTCCTACGGCGACGGCGAGTTCTCCCTTACCGTCGAGGGCGGCGAGATCCACGAGAACGAGGTCCTGGGGATCGTCGGCCCGAACGGGATCGGGAAGTCCACGTTCGCCCGGTTGCTGACGGGAGAGCTGGAACCCGACGAGGGAGACGCCGACCTCGATCTGGACATCTCCTACAAACCCCAGTACGTCACGATCGACCAGCGGATGCGGGTGGACGCCTTTCTCTCCTCGATCACCGACCAGTTCGGCTCCTCGTACTGGAACACCGAGATCGCCCAACCGCTCCAGCTCGAGCGCATCATGGAGCAGAACCTCTCGGATCTCTCGGGCGGCGAGCGCCAGCGGGTCGCGATCGCGGCCTGCCTCTCGGAGTCGGCCGACCTCTACCTGCTCGACGAGCCCTCCGCCCACTTGGACGTCGAACAGCGGGTCCAGGCGACCCGCGCGATCCGGCGGTACGCAGAACAACAGGACGCGACCGTGCTGGTCATCGACCACGACATCTACATGATCGACCTGCTCGCAGATCGGCTGATGGTCTTCGAGGGCGAACCCGCCGTAGAGGGTCACGCGGGCACTCCCCAGGCGATGCGTTCGGGGATGAACGACTTCCTCGCGAACCTGGAGGTGACTTTCCGCCGGGACGAGCGGACGTCCCGACCCCGGATCAACAAGCCCGGCTCGCAACTCGACAGCCAGCAGAAACGCGAGGGCGAGTACTACTACGCGCCCTGACCGGACGGGAATCGCGCCACGCGATAGCAACGTTTAGGGCGGTGGTATGTGGATCCAGGGCATGACGAGGATCGCCTTCATCGGCGCCGGCAGCATCACCTTCACGCGGACACTCATCCGCGACCTCCTCTCGTTTCCCGCGCTCCAGGACGCGACGCTTGCCCTGATGGACATCGACGACGACCGGCTGGCCGAAAGCGAGGCGATGGCCCGCCGGCTGGTCGAGGCGAACGACCTGCCGGCGACGGTCGAGGCGACGACCGATCGGCGCGAGGCGCTCGCGGACGCCAACTACGTAATCTGTGCGATCCACGTCGGCGGCGAGGAGCCGTTTCGCAGCGAGATCGAGATCCCCAAGGAGTACGGCGTCTACCAGGCCGTCGGCGACACCCTGGGTCCGGGCGGGGTCTTTCGAGCACTTCGGACGATCCCGACGATGCTCGACATCGCCCGGGACATGGAGGAGTTGTGCCCCAACGCCCCCCTGCTCCAGCATACGAACCCGATGGCGATGGTCTGCTGGGCGGTCGCGGCGGAAACCGAAATCGACGTCTACGGCATCTGTCACAGCGTCCAGGGCACGGCCCACGACCTCGCGAGCTACGTCGGGGTTCCGTCTGACGAGATCGAGTACTGGGTCGCCGGCATCAACCACATGGCGTGGTTTCTCGAACTCGAACACGACGGCAGAGATCTCTATCCGGATCTCGAGGCGGTCCTCGCCAAGCGGGGCGAGGCGTACGCCGACGACGTCGTCCGCTTCGAGACGATGGATCACTTCGGCTCGTTCATCACGGAGTCGAGCCAGCACCTCTCGGAGTATCTCCCCTATTTCCGGCAAAGCGAGGAGGAGATCGACGACCTCATCGAACGGAGCAGCTACCGGGCGGACCCCGAGGAGTACGAGTACTCGCCGGTCTGCTGGCTGCCGACGGGCGAGTACTTAGAACAGTGGAGTTCGATCGACCCGGGCGAGGCGTTCGACCCCGAGGCGATGGACACCCAACTCGACCGCAGCGACGAGTACGCCGCCCGGATCGTCCATTCCTTGGAGACCGGCTCGGTCCGCCGGATGAACCTGAACGTTCCGAACACGGCCGGCTCGCGGGCGGGTGCGCTGATCTCGAACCTCCCCAACGACGCGCTGGTCGAGGTGCCCTCTCTCGTGGACGGGACCGGCGTCCACCCGTGTTCGGTCGGCGACCTCCCCGCCCAGCTCGCGGCTCTCAACCGGACGAACGTCAACGTCCAGGCCCTGGGAGTTCAGGCGGCCACGGAGGGCGACGAGGCAGCACTCCGTCGGGCCATCAAGCTTGACCCGCTGACGAGCGCGGTCTGTACCTTGGAGGAGGCGGACGCGATGGTAGACGATCTGCTGGCGGCAAACGGGGAGTATCTGCCGGCGCTGTCGTAGTCGGATCGGACCGTGTTCGGGCGGCCGCTCCGGTCGTCGGGCCGGGACGACGAGCGGGTCGTCCTCGATTCCGGTAGGGATGGCGGCCCCGAAGGCGGCGGACACGCGATCGACACCCTCTTTTTGCCCCCCTGTGAGGTACGGCCATGCCAACCGAGATCGCCGTCATTTCCGGCGACGGGATCGGCCGGGAAGTGACCCCCGCCGCAGTGTCCGTCCTCGAGGCGACCGGCCCCGACTTCGAGTTCGTGGACGGGAAGGCGGGCGACCGCATCGCGGAGGAGACGGGCGAGGCCCTTCCCTCCGAGACCTACGACCTCGCGGCCGAGGCGGACGCGACGCTGTTCGGAGCCGCGGGCGAGACCGCCGCCGACGTCATCCTCCCGCTCCGGGAGGCCGTCGGCTCGTTCGTCAACGTCCGGCCGGCCCGCGCGTACCCGGGGGTCGATTCCGTCCGCCCCGAGACCGACCTCGTCTTCCTCAGAGAGAACACCGAGGGCGTCTATTCGGGCCACGAGAGCCGACTCTCCGGCGATCTCTCGACGCTGACCAGGGTCGTCACGACCTCGGCCTCCGAGCGCCTCGCCGAGTTCGCCTGCGAGTACGTCGACGAGGGAGAGTACGAGGGGTTTCACGTCGCCCACAAGGCGAACGTGATGCGCGAGACCGACGGCCGCTTCCGGGACGCCGTCATCGGGGTCGCCGACGACCGAGGGGTCGACTGCGAGGAGGTGCTGATGGACGCCTTCGCGACCCGAGTCTGTCTCGAGCCCGACGAGTTCGACGTCGTCGTCTGCCCTAACCTCGCAGGCGACGTGCTCTCGGATCTGGCGGCGGGGCTGGTCGGCGGTCTCGGAATGCTCCCCTCCGCAAACGTCGGCCCCGACCGGGCGCTGTTCGAGCCCGTCCACGGCTCGGCACCCGACATCGCCGGCGAGGGCGTCGCCAACCCTGCCGCGGCGATCTTCTCGGCGGCGATGCTCTTAGAATACCTCGGCCACGACGAGGAGGGAGGCGCAGTCCGGGAGGCGATGGAAACGGTCCTCTCGGAGGGACCGCGAACGCCCGACCTCGGCGGGGACGCCTCGACCGACGACGTGACGGAGGCCGTCGTCTCCCGGCTGGACTGACGCGGTCGGAAGCTCCGGATCGTCAGACCGTATCGAGGTCCCCGCGGTCCGCGCCCGCGAGCGAGACCAGGCCATCGGCCTCGATCGGGTGGCACTTTCCGGGAATCACGAGCAGATGAAGGGGGTCGC
The DNA here is from genome assembly GCF_003344565.1 of Saliphagus sp. LR7. Taxonomy (NCBI): domain Archaea; kingdom Methanobacteriati; phylum Methanobacteriota; class Halobacteria; order Halobacteriales; family Natrialbaceae; genus Saliphagus; species Saliphagus sp. LR7. The sequence continues at coordinate 215,286 of NZ_QPND01000006.1, forward strand.
CGAACTCGCGGTCGGCGAGCTCGGCGAGGGGTGCGGCGACGACCAGGGGATCGGGGCTGCCCGCGCGGGCGACGGCGACGCCGACGACCTCGGGGTACGCCGCCGCGAGCAGGGAAGCGGCGACATCGGCCGTCATGTATTCGGCGAGTTCCTCGGCGCCATCGCCGTCCCCGCCAGTGACGTTCGGCGACCGACGCGCCTCCTCGCCGACCTTGATGTCGAGGTAGACGACCGTGTGCAGCCCTCGCTCGCGGTTGTCCGCTATCGGGGCGGTGACGCTCTCGGGCAGGCCGTCGGCGCCGTGGGCGTAGGGAAAGGGGAGAGTGGTCGCCCGGCCGAAGCGGTAGTTCTGGAGGCCCGTGAGCGCGCTCGCAGCGGTCTGTGCCGTGACGCCGTGGATCACTCGCGTGTCGATCCCGCGGTCGTGAGCCCGCAGACGGAGGTCGACGTGGGTCGTCGAGATCATCGTGTCGCCCGCGGTGAGGAAGGCGACCTCCCCTCCATCGGCGGCCGCGAGGATCGGTTCGGGGTCGCGCTCGACGCCCTCGCGGCCGCGGACCTCGATGGGCGTGCCGTGGTGAGCCTCGAGATCCGCCATGGAGGCGCCGACGAGGTGGCTGGTGTAGCGTTCGGCGAACGCCCGGTCGGCGTCCCTGAGCGCCTCCCGGCCCTCGACGGTGATCGAACGCTCGTCGTAGAGTCCGAGGCCGATGAAGGTGAGCATGCCCCCGATTGCGCCCGGAGGGCCATATACCGCCCGGGACCGTTCGGGACCGCCGGGGACGAAGCGTTTTTGCGAGCGCCCGCGGGAGAACGACCATGTCGCAATCCACGCGCGCCCACCACGTCGGCATCACCGTCTCGGACCTCGATCGCTGTCTCGGCTTCTACCGGGACGTCCTCGGCCTCCCCGTGCTCGATCGCTTTACCGTCTCGGGAGAGGCCTTCGCGACCGCAGTCGGCATCGAGGGCGCGACCGGGCGCTTCGTCCACCTCGACGCCGACGGCGCCCGGGTCGAACTCGTCTCCTACGACCCCGCCGGCGAGGAGCGCTCTCGCGAGCGCGTCGATCAGCCCGGCGCGAGCCACCTCGGCCTCGCCGTCGAGGACGTCGCGGCCTTCTATGCCGACCTGCCCGACGACGTCGAGACGGTGAGCGAGCCACGGACGACCGAGACCGGGTCGACCATCCTCTTCGTCCGGGATCCCGAGGGGAACCTCGTCGAACTGATCGAGGCCTGATGCGTCAGCGTTAGGGTCGGCGATCCGGTACTCGAGATATGGACTCGGGGGCCCCGAACGGAGACGGAGACGAAAACGACGCCACCGGCGGCGAGGCGGAGACGCCCGTCGCCTGCGTCCGGGTCCCCCGCGCCGAGGGCGAGGCGACCCGTCGTGAGCTCGCCGAGGCGGAGCTGATCGCCGAGAGCTACGAGATCGCCGGTGAGGACGGCCACCTCTACATCCCCGTCACCGACCCCGCTGCTGTCCCCGAGGGCCTCGAGCTCGCCACCCACGCGGTCGGGGAGCGCGAGCGCCAGACGACCCCCGCGGACCTGCTCGGCTCCGAGCCCTCCTACGAACGCATCGGCGACGTCGTCCTGATCGACGAGGACGACCCCGAGCGGGCCCGCGCGATCGCTCGCGCGGTCGTCGAGTCGGATCTCCCCGTCGAAACCGTCCTGAACAAGGCCTCGAAGGTGAAAGGCGAGAAGCGGGTCCGGGAGTGGGAACTGCTGGCCGGGGAGGGAACCGAGACGGTCCACCGCGAGTACGGCTGCGAGTACCTCCTCGACCTCGCTGCGGTCTACTTCTCGCCGCGGCTGGCGACCGAGCGCCATCGTGTTACGGAGCAAATACGGGAGGGCGAGCGGGTCTTCGACATGTTCGCCGGCGTCGGCCCGTTCGTGATCCCGGCCGCAAAGCGGGGGGCGACGGCCGTGGGCTGTGACGTCAACGGGCGCGCGATCGAGTACCTCCGGGAGAACGCCCGGCGAAACGGGGTCGCCGATCGGGTGACGGCGATCGAAGGCGACGTCCGCGAGGCCGCCGACGACTACGGGAACTGGGCCGACCGGATCGTGATGAACCTCCCCCACAGCGCCGACGAGTTCCTCGAGACCGCGATCGCGCTGGCGGGCGACGACTGCGTGATCCACTACTACGACATCCAGCACGAGGAGGACCCGTTCGGCCCCGGCGAGCGGGCGATCCGAGCGGCCGCGGGCGGGGAGTACGAGGTCACCGTCGAAACCCGGCACACGGTCCGGTCGTACGCGCCCCACGAGGAGAACATCTGTCTCGACGTCCGCCTCGAGCGGTGATCGCCGCGTAGCAGGGGGGATTCGCAATCCTTATGCCCAGCGTCGGGCGTATGTTCGGATGCGCCGGTGTAGCTCAGACTGGCAGAGCGAATCCTTCGTAAGGATTAGGCCGAGGGTTCAAATCCCTCCACCGGCTTGCGACCTCAGGTTCGAACAGCCTCGATCCGGAAGCGGTGAGGCGACGAAAGCCCGTATCGGTTTTTCTTACCCCACACGATTATCGTCTCGAAATCGACTGAACGGCCGCTAGCGCCGAAACTCACCCTATCTAACCATTGGTAATTGGGCAAAGCCATCTGCTATCGTGGTTATTAACTGGGAACGATCCGACCGTCGGCTCGAATGTTACCGTTTATTGAGAAACGCACGACCGAGATCGGTTCGAGGACGTCGGCCGTCCGGTCGGCTCCCGAGTCGTCGCGCCGGCGGTTTCTGGCCGGAACTGCCGGCGTTCTCGCCGGAGTGGGCGGAGCTGCGGGCACTGTGAGCGCATCGGAGTCGTGTTCGGTCTCGAGCTTTGCCTACACCATCCAGGCGAACACGCCGTACGAGACGACGGTTCACGTGATCGACGGGAGACGGGCCGGACCGACAGCCGTCGTGGTCGGCGGCATCCATGGCGACGAGGCCGCGGGGTACGAGGTCGGCGCCCGGATGCTCGACTGGGGACTCGAGCGGGGCCGACTGGTGGTGATCCCCGAGGCCGACGCGGACGCGATCCGGCGGGGAACCCGCCACGGGAGGGTCGGACACCTGAACCGGCAGTTCCCGACCGGGAGCGAGCCCCTCTCCGGTCTCGCCCGCGACGTCTGGGAGGTCGTCGAGATGCACGACCCGGGGGTCGTGATCGACATGCACAGCTCCCGGGGGATCTGGGGCGCCGAGACCGCGTTCGACGGCTACGGACAGGCGATCTTCTCGGCGCCGTCGACCGCCGCGCTCGAGCCGGCCGAGCGGACCGTCGCCGCGCTGAACGGGGGCGTTCGCGACGCGTATCCCGAGTCCTACGAGTTCACGGTCGGAGCGACGATCGACGGCTCGGAGCCGATGCTGGCCCACAAGGTCGTCGGCGAGCTCGACCGGCCCGGATACATCGTGGAGGTCACCGAGGACGACACCGACCTCCCGACGCGAATCGGATGGATGGAGTCGGCCGTGAGCGGGCTGTTGGGCGAGTGCGGCCTCGAGACGAACGGCGCCGGCCGGCGATAACACGCGGGGCGACGGCCGCTCTCTCGGGCCCCGTGGCCGTCTCCAATCCTCGACTCCTCGAGGCCGGCTCCGGGAGGGCGGCCGACCCGAGCGGCTCCGGCGGGTAGCCGTCGTCCCCGCCGGGCGTCGCCCGGACGCCGCCCGACGCCGGGACCCTCACTGGTTAGGTGGCGCGCTGATGCGGTGGAGGGGCGACGTTCGAGCACGAACAGTGAACGGATCGCACCCCGTCCCGTGTCGGGAGCGAAGTCGAGCCGTCCGGACGGCGAGGGCGGCGAGCTGATGGTCGGGCTCTGTTGGGCGTACGGCCACGACCGCCCGCCGGTGGCGCCGGTCGTCGACGGGCTCGGTTCCGGGGCGAGAGTCTCCGTCCGGGAACCGTTCGCGAGCGTCGCGGGCCGCGTGCGCCGTCGGGAGGACGATCCGGCGGCCGTTCCCGGTGGAGACACCACTCTCCACGTCGTCGGGCCGGTCTACAGCCGGGAACGGGGGGACGGCTACGAGCGCCGGCCACCCGGGACGTCGACCGGGGAGTTCTGTGCCGAGCAGTACGCCGCCGACGGGCTCGACGGGCTCGCGGGGCTGAACGGCGAGTTCGTCTGTCTGGTCGTCGACCGCGAGCGCCGTCGGCTCCACGTCGTCACCGACCGTCTGGGGAGCCGGCCCGTCTACTGCTACCGGGGGGAGGGCTGGCTGCTCTGTGCGACCGCGATCCAGCCCCTCGCCCGCCACCCGGCGGTCGAGACGGCGTTCGAGCCCGCACCCCTCGCCGAGTACCTCGCCACCGGCACCGTCCGGGGGATCAGGACGCCCCTCGAGGGAGTCGAGCGGCTTCCGCCGGCATCGGTGACGACGATCGGACCGGAGGGAGTCGAGAGCCGGCGCTACTGGGAGCCGACCTACCGGCCCGTCGACCGGCCGATCGGGGCGTTCGTCGACCGGTTCGTCGAGCGGTTCCGGGCGGCCCTCGCCGATCGGCTCCGACCCGGTCGCGATCACGGCCTGTTGCTCTCGGGAGGGAGCGACTCGCGGCTCCTGGCGGCACTGGGAGGGGTCGAGCGGGCCTACGGCTTCGACGACGGCTCGAGGGAGGTCGCCGTCGCGAGCCGGGTCGCAGCCCGGGCAGGCCTGCGGTTCGCGCGCCTTCCCGCCGGCAGCGACCGCTACCGGACGTTGCTGTCCGATATCGCCCCCCACGCGAACTTCGTCGGCTGGTTCAACGAGGGTCGAACCCTCGGCGTCGCCGACCGCCTCCGGGAGGAAGTCGATGCGCTCGTCTCGGGGCTGTACGCCGACGTGCTGTTCAAGGGGTGGGCGACGCCGACCCACCGCCCGTTTCCGGGGCTCTCGATCCCGGTACCGATCGAGCGCCGGATCGAGAGCCGGGAGGCGTACCTCGACTGGCAGACGCCACGGTCGGTCCCCTTCGCCGAGCCGGTCCTCTCGAGGACCCTCGCCGGGGAGGTCGTTCCGACCGGGGAGGGAGTCGAGGACCACGGCGTGGCGTACCCCTCGGCGAGCGCGCTCGCCCGGTTTGGCTTCTGGTTCCCGCTGACCAACGAGACGTCGTTCGACCGCTACGCCGACGAACAGGTCCTGCCGACGGTCTACCCGTTTCTGGACCGGCGGCTCGTCGACCTCTCGCTCGAGCTCCCGCGGTCCCACGGCCTCCGGTACGACGTCGTCGGGCGCGCGCTCTCCCGGCTCGCCCCCGACCTCGCCGCGATCCCCCACGACCGGACCGGGATCGCCGTCTCGCGCCCGCGGTGGCTCCACCGCCTCGGCGCGGTCGGCTCCGCGCTGCGATCGCCCGGGGAGGGGAACGCGGCCCGGCTGCGCGGCCAGGAGTGGGTCGGCCCGTATCTCCGGGCCAACGAGGCGACGATCCGGGCGCTCCCCGGGATCGACTACGGGCGCGTTCTCGAAACCCATCGCGAACACGCGGCCGGTGGCGCCCACACCGGGGCGCTGTGTGGGCTCCTCACGCTGCTCGAGATGCCGATGACCCGGACGGTTGCGGGGACCGGGCCCGATACGGAGACGACACCGAAGGGAGTGTGACGCTACCCCATGCACCGACTCGACCATCGTTATTCAAGTACCGACCCGCCCCTACGGGGCGTAGGGACAGTTCATGAACGCCTCCGACGTCACTCGCGGACCCGACGGTGGTGGGATCGAACGTCGCCGGCGCTCCGGAGGGGGTCGAGATGACGAGCGGTGACGAGGCGACACGCGAGGAGGAATCGATCGCGGAGCTGATCCATCCCCGGCTCCGGGACGCCGACGAGGCGTTCTTCCGAACCCTGGTCGAGAACACCTCCGAGGGGATCCTCACGATCGACGCCGAGAGCACGATCCTCTTTGCCAACCCGGCGATCGAGCGGATCCTCGGCTACGAGCCCGCCGAACTCGTCGGCAGCTCGAAGCTCGAGATCATCCCCGATCGCCTGAAGGCGGTCCACGAACGTCGCCTCCAGCAATACATCGAGACCGGCGAGCGAAACATCGACTGGGACGGCGTCGAGCTCCCCGCCCGCCACGAGGACGGCCACGAGGTCCCGGTCACGATTAGCCTCCGGGAACACGAGTTCCGGGGCGAACGGCTGTTCACCGGGATCTTCCGGGACGTCTCCCGGGAGAAAGCCCAGGAGGAACGCCTCGAGGCCCAGAACGAACGCTTGGAGCGGTTCGCGAGCGTCCTCAGCCACGACCTGCGGAACCCGTTGAACGTCGCCCAGGGATACACCGAACTCATCGCCGCCGAGAACGAGGACGGAGACGGGGACGAACGGGTCGAGGAACTCGCGGAGTCACTGGATCGGATGGAGGAGCTCATCGAGGACATGCTCGAGCTCGCCCAGCAGGAAGGCGGGCTGGGAACGACGCGGCGGCTCTCGGTCGAAGAGGTCGTCCGGGAGACCTGGGGCTGGGTCAGGACCGACGACGCGGATCTGACCGTCGAGGCGCCGGGATCGATCGACGCCGACCGGAGCCGGCTGGCCTCCCTGCTGGAGAACCTCTTTCGGAACGCCGTCGAACACGGTTCCCCGAGCCATCGCTCGCAGGCTCGCGATGACGCCGTAGAACACGGTTCTACGAGTAATCGTTCGCAGGCTCACGATAACGCCGTCGAACACGGCGGGAGCGACGTCACCGTCCGCGTGGGCGGCCTCGAGGACGGCGAGGGGTTCTACGTCGAGGACACCGGCCGGGGGATCCCCGAGGACGTCCGGACGGCGGTCTTCGAGCAGGGCTACACGACGAGCGCGGAGGGGACCGGGATCGGGCTCTCGATCGTCGAGGAGGTCGCCGACGCCCACGACTGGGCGGTCCGGGTCGGGGAGAGCGAGGAGGGAGGCGCCCGCTTCGAGTTCCGGGTCTGATCGGCAATCCATCGCCGATCCCCCGTTTCGAACCGGCGCCGTCCCGCCGAAGGGGGAACGTTTATTCCGTTCATGAACGATCCCGTGGATATGGGAACAGACGACGGTCAGGAGGTCGAACTCGAGGCACGGCTGGCCGACCAGGAGACGTTCGATCCCCCCGAGGCGTTCGTCGAGCAGGCCAACGTCTCCGATCCGGGGATCTACGACGAGTTCGAGGAGAACTGGCCGGAGTGTTGGGAGCGCGCGGCCGACCTGTTGTCGTGGGAGAGCGAGTACGACACGGTGCTTGACGACGGTGACGAACCGTTCTACGAGTGGTTCACGGGCGGCGAACTCAATGCATCGGCGAACTGCCTGGATCGCCACGTCGAGGAGGGCCGGGGGGACGAACTCGCGATCCAGTGGGAGGGCGAGTTGGGCGACACTCGCGAGTTCACCTACGAGGAGTTGTTGGGCGAGGTCGAGGAGTTCGCGGCCGTTCTCCGGGATCTCGACGTCGTAGAGGACGACGTGGTGACGCTGTACTTGCCGATGATCCCCGAACTCCCGATCGCCATGCTCGCGTGTGCGCGCATCGGTGCCCCTCATTCGGTGGTGTTTGCAGGCTTCTCCGCCGACGCCCTCGCGACCCGGATGAACGCCGCCGACAGCGACCATCTGGTCACGTGCGACGGCTACTACCGTCGGGGCGACGCCCTCGATCACAAGGAGAAAGCCGACGAGGGCCTCGAGAGCGTCACAGGCGACACGACGACCGTCGTCGTCGATCGGCTCGGAGACGAACTCGAGCACTCGC